>CAYNYV010000035.1:0-16279 GCA_964401515.1 uncultured Christensenella sp. | reverse complement strand
CTAAATTGCGATATACCGTACCAAGGCTTACGGTCGGATCGATTTTTCTAACCTCTTCGTAAATCCATTCGGCCGTCGGGTGCGTCTTTGTACTTTTTAAAACGGAAATAATTTCTTCACGTTGTTTGGAATGTCTTACGTTCATCGTAAAATCCTTTATCAGTAATAATTACTGTTATTAGTATAACTTAAAATTAATTTCTTGTCAACGGTTTTTACCCCGTTTCTAAAAAATTTTTAGAAAAAGTTGAAATATTTTTAAAACCGGCAAAAGATCTTTCTTTATTATATAATATATTAAAAGCCGACGGGAAAATCCTGTCGGCTTTTAACTTAAGATACACAATGTTTTTACCAAAAAAATGCGGCTATAGGTCGATTATCGACGAATTTTAATAAATTACGCGTTGGATGGCAAATTCTTTTTTAGCGAACGATTTAATAAAAACAATGCGGCTATTGCGGTTAAAACTTCGGCTATAGGGAAAGTCCACCAAATTAAATTTACGACGTTTTTGCTTTGCGTAAACAAATAAGCAAGCGGAAAAACTATTACGATCAACCTAAGCGCAGAAATAATCAGCGGCGAATAGACTTCGTTAAAGCCTTGCAAAATCCCCTGTATTCCTACGCTAAATCCCATAAAGACGTAACCTATCGTCGCTACGTGCAATGCTTTTTCGCAAGTTTTGACTATATCGGCTTTACTTACGGCAGAAGATTCCTCGACGGTAAGGGCAAAAAGGTTGGATACTTGCCGTGCAAAAATCTGAAAAAGCGCCGTCAAAATAAGCGTTACTATAACCGAATCGATTATTCCGTGTTTTATGGTATCTTTTACCCTGCCGTAATTTTTTACGCCGTAATTATACGACGTTACCGAAATTAAAGTATTTGAAAGCCCGAAAGAAGCAAAAAGTGCCGTTTGCATAAGTTTGTAATAGATGCCGTAACTTCCCGACAACAAATTTACCGTATAGGTATCGGGGATTGTTCCGATAATCAAAAGTACGCCAAACATCATAACCGACAGCATACCTTGCATCAAAAATGCGGGAAAGCCCGTTTTGTATATGCTTTTGATTATTTGCGCGGACGGCTTTATATATTTAGGATTGCCGTCGATTTCCTTATTTTTGGTATAATGAAACAAAAGTGCTAACGCAAGCGATAAAACTTGCCCGATAACCGTTGCGTAAGCGGCACCGGCAATTCCCAGTTTCAGCGGATAGATAAAGACGTAATCGAGTATTATGTTGGTTGCCGCCCCCGCTACTTGTGAAATCATAGAATATAAAGTTTTACCCGTAGCGATTAAAAACCTTTCGGCAACGGCAAAGCCTATTGAACCTATCGAAATACAGCAACATATTTTTAAGTAAGTCGTTCCCATTTCGACGACTTCCTCATTATCCGACATAAGGTGCATATACGGTTTTGCCAAAAACAACCCGAAAAGCAAGAAAAGGACGAAAAATACAGCGCCTAAAAACAAACCGTTTCCGGCGATTTTGCTTGTCTTTTGCTTATCGCCTTCGCCAAGGCTTTTGGATAAGACTACGTTTATGCCCACGCCAGAACCGACGCCGATAGCAATCATAAGTATCTGCACGGGAAACGCCGCCGACAACGCAATGTTACCGAGCGTTCCGTTTTCGCCCATATTGATGACGAACATCGTATCGACGACGTTATAAAGGGCTTGCAAAACCATCGACAGTATCATCGGAAGCCCCATCGACCAAATAAGCCCGTTAACTTTTTTTACACCCATCTTGTTTTCGGGTACGTTAGTTGAATGCTCCATTTTATCACCTCAAAAAAAAATTGCGCAAGCCCGAACTATAGTTAGTCGGACTTACGCTTTTAAGCAACACACTTGGGCTATTTTACCATTAAAAAATAAATTTTGCAACCGAAAAGTAGCGAAATTTTTAAAATTTTTTGTAAAAATTCGTTAAATATCGTACTTGCAATTTTTTTAAAAATTTGGTAAAATTACGGTACATAAGGCATTAAGAGTTATTCGGCAAGGCGTATAACCCGGGTTTTACGTCAATAATTTACGCTAATCATCGGTTAAATTCGTTACTTTCGTCAATTCTCTTATATAACCGCATTTTGCCTTGGCGGTAAGTAAATTTTCGGAGGCATTAAAATGAAAAGAGTAAGATCGGGCTGCATCGCCCAAACGTTGACTTTCAGTCAAAAACCCGAGTCGGGGCTAAGTTTTGAACACGCTTTGGCATTAAACCGCAAAGAGTTAGAGCATTACAAAGCCGCTTTAGATGAAACGCGCACCAAATACGTTATTTCGGACGAAACCGTCGAAAATGACGGAACGGTAGTCGTTCGCGTTAAAAAGCAAATAAACTTTTCGACTGACGTAAGCGAATATTTTTAATCATCGACTTTTTCAGTAAAAACAGAGGCACTGACAATATACGTGCCTCTGTTTTTTATTTTCGAAATTTTCAGATTCCATACTTTTCAAATTGACCGTTATCGATTGTATAAAGATAGTTAAATCCTATTTCTTTAAGACGTATTTTTGTTTCCGAAAAGTTAAAATCGAGCGTATCTACGGAATGACTATCGGACGCAAGCATTAGTTTCGCGTCGATTTTTTTCAAAACGTAAAGCAAATGCTCGCTCGGAAAAGGGGTAAATCTAAACCCACGCGAAACGCAGCCCGTGTTTACTTCGAAAACGGCGTTACTTTCGGCGGCTTTTAGAACGCTTTTTTCCGCTATCTTAAGATATTCGTCGTTTTTTAAAAAGAACTCGTCGTACTTTTCGTCAAACTTGGTAATCAAATCGAAATGTCCGATAATATCGGGCTTGCGCTTATTTATGTAATCGCAAAATTTTGCGTAATATGCTTCAGCCATTTTTATCGGATCATGATTGTAAAGTTCGAGGCAACGTTCGAACAAACCGCGGTTGGAATCGAAGGGATAACATTCGCCGTCGACTCTTATATAGTGCGACGAACCTATTATGTAATCGTATTTATTCCTGTCGACGGGTGCGAAAGCGTCCTCCTCGGTACCGAGGTAAATTTGTATCACGCCGCGGTATTTTTCCTTAAGACGTTCGATTTCGGCAATATAGCCGTTTTCGTCCTTCATGCAATATCTTAAGTCGTAAGGCGTATAACCGTGTCCCGAAAAACCTATCGCCGTAAAGCCTTTTACAATCGCCGCATTAACGACATCTTCTGCGGTGTTACGGCCGTCGCAAAAGGTAGTGTGAGTATGAAAATTAGCAAACATAATATCGATTTACCTTGTATAACAACTTGTGTTTAGTGCAAAAAGTCGGTCTATAAGCCGATTATCGCCCTTTTTACTAAAAACGCCACGGCGATTTTTAAGTTTTTTCAAAAAAACCGCCGCGGCAATTTAACGCTTTTATAACACACAAACTTGCGACTATGTTAATCGCAAAGTTTAAAATCTTCCTTCACACAATCGCGTGAATTTCCGCCGACGTACAATTCGAAGTCGCCCGATTCGGCTTTAAAGTCGCCGCTTGAAGTGAAGAAGGCAAGCGTATCCTCGGTAATTTCAAAACTCACGACAGTTTCCTCGCCTACTTTTAAGAACAATTTTTCAAAACCTTTAAGCTCCTTAACGGGGCGAACGACCGATGCAAATTTGTCGCGAATATACCACTCGACGACTTCCTTCCCGTCGTACTTGCCGGCATTTTTAACTTTAACGGTCGCCGTAATCTTTCCGCCGCGATTCATTTCCGATTTATCGAGTTTTAATTCGGAATATTCGAATGTCGTATACGAAAGCCCGTAACCGAAAGGATACAAAGGCGCGTTTTTGCAATCCAAATAACCCGAATGGAAACTTTCGAAAACGTCGTCGTTTACTTTAGGTCTGCCCGTTTTAAAATGATTATAATATATCGGGCATTGACCGACGCTTCTCGGGAAAGACATAGTGGTTTTTCCGCTCGGCACGGATTTTCCGTACAACAAATCAGCCAAAGCGTTGCCGCCTTCTGTCCCCGGCTGCCAAGCGTAAAGTATGGCGTCGGCGTATTTTTCCACCTCGGTTAAAACGAGCGGTCTGCCGCCGAAAACGACCAACACGAGCGGTTTGTTCGCCTTTTTTAATTGTTTGACAAGGTTAACTTGTACTAAGGGTACGTTAATATCGGTACGCGACTGTGCTTCACCCGAGTGCCACATACTTTCGCCTATGCACGCTAAAATAACGTCTGCTTCTTCGGCAGTTTTCATTGCCTTTGAAAATTCGCTTTCGTCCGTATCGAAAAGGTCGCAAGTACATCCTTTCACGTATTTAACGGATTTACCGAGCAAGTTTTCAACGCCTTCCTTTAAAGAAACGGTATCGCTGCCCCTTGCGGCACACTGCCAATGTCCGTAAATGTCTTTTTCGTCGGCTAAAGGACCGCAAAGAAAGACTTTTTTATTTTCGTTAAGCGGTAAAACGCCGTCGTTTTTTAACAAAACGCAAGATTCTTCCGCCGCCTTACGAGCAAGCGCGCGATGCTCTTTTGATAGCGTAACGCTATCACGCTTTTCTATATCGGTATAGCGCGAAGGATTTTCGTAAAGATTTAATTTATTTTTAAGTTCTAAAACGCGCATAACGGCACGGTCGACTTGTTCTTCCGTTACTTTGCCTTCCTTTATAAGTTGCGGCAAATATTTAGCGTAAGAGGGCGAGCACATTTCGATGTCGAGTTCGGCGTCTATCGCAACTTGAGCGCAAGCCTTTAAGTCTTCGCAATAGCCGTGATTAATCATTTCGCCGACCGAATTGTAATCGGATATAAGCACACCGTCAAAGCCCCATTCCTTGCGCAGTTTATCGACCATAAGTTCCTTATGACCGAGGGCGGGAATGCCGTTAATCGCGTTAAAAGAACTCATTATGAGTTCGGGCTTTTCCTCTAAGCACGCCTTATAGCCTTTTAAGTAATACTCGTTTAAAGTGTGTTCGGAAATCTCGGTAGAGTTATAATCTCTTCCCGCTTCGGCGGCGCCGTAGCCGGCAAAGTGCTTTACGCAACAAGCAATGCCGCCCTTATGATAACCGCGAATAAAGGCTTTGCCCGTTTCGCCAGCAATGTAAGGATCTTCCCCGGCGGACTCCATAACCCTGCCCCAGCGCGCGTCGCGAACTAGGTCTACCATCGGGGAAAAGGTAACGTCGGTTCCGTCGTATCTTGCTTCCACCGCCGCCATTTCGGCGCAATCTTCGACAAGACTTAAATCGAACGCGCAAGCCATCGCAAGCGGAATAGGATAATCGGTTCTGTATCCGTGTATTACGTCGCGCATTACGACGATAGGCTCGGTTATTCCGTTATCTTTTCTAACCTTTCTTAACTCTATAACGTCTTCGGCGTTTTCGGAATTCAAAACCGTCCCTGTACGCAAATATTGATTACCGTCAAGCGTTACTTCGGAATTCACGCCCGTAACGACGTTTTTTCCGGCGGATTCTATCAAATCGCGACAGTTGTATTGAGTAAGTTCCAAAACTTTTTCCTCTAACGTCATGCGCGAAAGTTTTTCTTTAAGTTGCTTAATATCCATTATTTTACTTTCTTATTTCAATTTATCGTATACTTTAAGCAATGGCGCGAATATACCGCCTTGGACGGTACGGTTTTTAAAATGAACGTAGTCCCCGCTGTCCGTTTGATACCAATCGCCGAAAGGTACGCGCGTTTTAGTTTCCTTTAAATACCTGAGTAGCGGTTTATATAGGGCTTCGGTCTTTGTCTTATCGTCGGTAAGCGCGGCTGCCCATAAAATCCAATCGGACTTAGTATATGCGGCACGCGTATCCAAAGGTACGCCGTAAGCGTTGTTCTTTTCGATATAGTAAGAGGTTTCTCTTTCGCAAATTTCCTGACCGATAAGGTTAAAGCCGAACAGTTTATCGAAAAGAATGTTGTATTTTAAAGAATAAGTATTTTCTTGACCGTAAGCAAGTTGCCATACGTCGTTACCGGCGAGTTCTTTTAAATCTGCCGCGAATTTTTCGGCTTTTTTAAGATATTCTTCGTAAAGTTCGGTTTTTCCGAGTTCCTTACAAATAACGGCGAAACTTTCGATACCGACCAAAGCCTTTATCGCAAGGTTAATGTTGTTTGCAAGATGACCGGCAAAATCGTCTGTGCATAATTGATTTTCGGGTTTTAATCCGAACTTTTCAAGATATTTTACCCAGCCGCTTAACAAATCGAAGTTTTCTTCGGCGGTATCTTTTCCGCCGCCCGCTTTCATCGCTGCTGCCGTCATCACGAGCATATTGCCGCATTCCTCGACGGGCATTTGATTTTTTAAGCCGTAAGTATTGCTTTTTGCGGGGCGTACCCAAAGCATTTGTTGGGTACGTTTTCCGCCGCGAAGTTCGTTAAAGCCGCAACCGTACTTATCGTCTTCTCTGCTTGCCCCGTAAACTTGACCGCTGCACCAAGGATAAGTACCGAGATCGTGCGGTGCAAAGTCGAACGTCCACACGGGAAGCTTTGCAAAATCGAATATGCCGTTCATCATCGCGTTGACAAGCGTCGGATTGTAAATAAGATATAAAGGCGTCGAGGGATAACTTACGTCGACCGTGCCGATACAGCCGTTGGAATCGCATTCTTTCGACAAGAACAAGAGTTTTCCCTTTTTATTTTCGACGAGTTTATGCGCGCCTACGCTTTGACGGAGTGCCGCACACGCGAGATCGTAATAGTCTTTGCCTACTTTTTGACAATCGGCTTTTAATTTTTCGTCGAAAGCGTTGCATTTAGCGCAAATTTCGTCGTGATTTAATCTTGACCAATCCATAGCGTCGACTATCGTTCCGCCGTCTTTAAAGAAGTATCCTTTAAGCCATTCGCCAAAATAGAAAATCGAAACGTAATCGTCGAAAGCGGTCATAAAATAACCTTTTTTATCGTTGTTTAACGCAAATATGTAATTTCTTTCGCCGTTTTTACGGTAATATGCCGCCGTTCCCGTCGTAAGATAGTCGTAAAGCGCAGATTCGGTAAAGAAGAACCCTTCCTTGCCCGCAACGTAAGTGCTTCCGAAATCGGGCGCCGCACAGTCGGCTGTTTCAGACGACACAAGGTTTCTTCTTCTCGTAAAGTATGCTGCTTCGTAACCGTCGCAAGGCAGAACGCCGCCGACGACTTCGTCTTTTACGTCGTTGTAACAAAAGTCTTCGTCAAGCGCAAGCGATACGGAAAAATCTTCGGGTAGTTTTCCGTTAGGCATAACTTCGTACTCGGTATAACAAACGGGACAAGACTCGATTTTTAAATCGTCGGGAAGAAGCGGCGATACGAAACTCACTTTCAAACCGAATTCTTCGGTTTCGAAAACATAATCGGTCGAAAACGCGGTAATCGTCACGTCCGTTTGTTTAAGGGGCGTAACGCCGCCCATTTTGCCTAAAAACGAGTAGGTTTTGCCGTTATAACGCACAAAACCGTAGGCACGGTGGTTTTGCCCCGCCCAAAATGTGGTGTTTCCGTCGTTTAAAACGTCGCTGGTTGACCATACCGAAAATAAAGGATCTATTATCCAAAGAGGATATGCGGGTAATTTTCTGTTCATAAATTCTCCTAATACAATTTATTTTTTGTTTTTTATATTTTTATGGTTATTGTATCCGTTATCTTTGACGATATTCGACGTTTTAAATTAAACTTCGTCTATATGCCAAATCCAACTTCCGCAGTCGGAAAGACGGGGATATAAAAGTCCCGCACCCATAAGGGCTTTGCCGCTTGCTTTCAAATCGAGTTCTTTAATATAATAAGTTTTGTTTTCGTCAAGACCGTAAAGTTTTAAAATTCTGTCGTGGTCGCTGGGATCGCCGCGGAAGCGTTCGCCTACGAGGTAGGCGCGCGACTTGTCTTTTGTTACGACCATTTCGCAGAAATATTCTTGCGTGTAGGGATTGGACAAACGATACAAATCGCCTTGCAAAATAATATCGTCTATCTGCTTGTAGGCTTCGACTTGTAACTTAACCTGCTCTTTTTCCTCATCGGTAAGTTTTGAAAGATCGAGTTCGTACCCCGTCGCGCCGAGAGAAGCAATTGCCCCTCTCGTTTCAAAAGGAGTCATTCTACGCGTTTGATGATTGGGGCACGCCGAAACGTGGCAACTCATCGTAGACAAGGGATAGCATAAAGAGGTTCCCCATTGAATTTTTGTTCTTTCCAAAGCGTCGGTGTCGTCGCTCGTCCAAATCTGAGGGAAATAATACATCGCGCCGCCGTCGAATCTTCCGCCGCCGCCTGCGCAACCTTCGAAAAATACGTTGGGGAAAGCCTTAGTAAGTCTTTCGGCAAGGTTATAAAAGCCCAAAGTATAGCGATGAGAAAGTTCGCCTTGTCTGTCTGCTGGCAAACTGTCCGTATAAAGTTCGGTCATCTCTCTGTTTTTATCCCATTTTACGTACGATATATCGTTTTCGGAAAGGATTTTAGATATCATTTCATAAACGTGATCGACAACTTCTTGCTTGGTAAAATCGAGTATAAGTTGATTACGATGACGGGCAGGTTCCACGTCTGCTTTTTTTAAAGCCCAATCGGGGTGAGCACGATACAAGTCGCTGTCCTCGTTGACCATTTCGGGCTCGAACCATAAACCGAACTTTAATCCGTTTTGCTTGCAACGGTCGATAACCGCTTTCAGTCCGCCTTCGAGTTTCTTTTCGTTCACGAACCAATCGCCAAGTCCGCGCTTATCGTCGTTTCTTTGCCCGAACCAGCCGTCGTCCAAAACAAAGGTGTCGATACCCGACTTACCCGCTTGGTCGATGATTTTAAACAGTTTTTCGTTATCGAAATCAAAATAGGTGGCTTCCCAATTGTTTACGACTATCGGACGACGTTTATAAACGTAATCGGGATTAATTATATATTGTCGGAAAAAGTCGTGATAGGAACGCGACATTTCCCCTAAACCGTTTTTAGAATAACACATCGTGACTTGGGGTGTAACGAATTGTTCTCCGCCGTTCAAGCGCCAAGAAAACATTTGGTCGTTGATACCGCCTTGCACCGTCACAAGCCCGTGACAGTTAAGTTCGGCAGTTATCGCAAACGAGCCGCTGTATATAAGATTAAATCCGTAACACGTACCGTTGTTTTCTTCGCAACCCTCTTCCAAAACCGCGAGGAAAGGATTCATTTGGTGGGAAGAATAACCATAGTTGGATTCGAGGCGCAAAACGCCTTCGGCAATCGGCGTAGTAACGGGGCGTCTTTCTTTAGCCCATTTCCCTGCTAATCTTAATGCGGAATAATTGCCGCTGTCGGGAAAATCAACGCAGAAAGAGTATGCTTTTTTAACGTTTAACGCTTTCTCGCCGACGTTACGGATGACGGTATTACGCACAAGCACGGAAGAGTCTGCCAAAACGGTGTAATTAAGGTCGAGTTCCGTATCGGAAAAATCGTCCTTAAGCGTAATGCACAACGTTTCGTCGCCACGCCTTATGCAAGGCATACCCTCGATTTTTACCGTGCCTTTGTAAATTTTGTGACATTTATATTTGAAACGGCTCATCGCCGCGCCGTCAAGCCTTTCGACGATTACGGTAGGTTCGCGGAAATTGCCGTGGGCAAAACTCATACATTCCGACGGCATATAATCGGTAGCCGTGTCGTAATTTTGGTTTTCGGGATTAGGCGAATTGTTTTTAGCGTGTTCTTTTATCAAAAAAGCAACGTCGTCTTGTTGAATTCTATCGCCGTAATACAAATGCTGCAAAAATCCCGCTTTGTTGACGAAAGCGGCATAACCGTAATCTTTACCGCTTAGCAAAAAACTTTTTTCTTTCTCGTTAAAAAGTATCATATTTCCTCGTAAAAAACAAATTTTTTTATAACGGCGGAGACTCGATTAAAAAAAATCGTTTTACCGCACGTTATATAGATGTTTTATTGTCTATAGTATAACATAAGTGAAACCTCAAGTCAATGTTTTTAAAACAAGTCCGCACCTTTTTTGAAAAGTAAAAAACAATAAATCCAACGCCTAAACGGCGGCAAATAAAGTTACGTCTTTTTAATAAGCATTGTTTTTCGCAACCTTTTTAACGAATTTTCTTATTTCCTTTCGTAAAAAAACACAATATACAGATACTAACTACATAAAAAAGTTACTTCTTCACATTCAAAGCATACAATAATAGAAATTCTAAAATTAGACTATTTAGCCGTTAACAGCAAACAAATCAAGCCTTAAATATGGCTTTTTCACACGTTTCGGTTTTTTAGCGGCTATCAACGAGGTATTTTATGGAAGAACAATTTTCAATGTCGAAAGTATTCGATCACGCAAACAAAGTGATAAAAGCCTATCACAATTCCCTTCGTCCACTATGCAAAACGACGGACCTTCCGCCGCTTGCGCTCGATATTTTGCTGTTTATCGCCAACAACCCCGATCAAGCGACGGCAAACGAAATCTGCTTTATACGTGGCATAAAGACGGGGATTGCGTCGGTGCATATCGAAAGGCTTGTAAAAGACGGGCTTTTGGAAAGAACTTCGGTCGAGGGCGACAGACGAAAAACAAAACTTAAATGCACCCGAGAAGCCGCCGAAATAATAAAAGACGGGCGCGCGATACAAAAAACTTTCGCCGAAAGTTTAGAGTTAGGAATATCCGCGTCCGATATGGCGGTCTTGAAAAAAGTTCTCGATACGATGAACGAAAACTTAAAAAAATTAAGTAAAGAATAAGGACAACAGGAGTAGTTAAAAATGTTTAAACTGTTAAAGCAAATGAGATTAAAAGAAGTCATAATGGCGGCGATTTGCTGTTTACTCGTCGTAGGACAAGTGTATTTCGACTTACTATTACCCGACTACATGACGCAATTGACGACTTTGTTAAAAACCGTCGGAACAACCACGAGCGACGTACTTACTATCGGCGGAAAAATGCTCGGTTGTACCGTTATAAGCGCTACTTTCGCCATTATTTGCGGCTTTTTGGCGGCTAAAACGGCGTCGGGATTCAGTTACACGGTGCGTAGCAAACTGTTTTACCACATCGTAGACGGAAGCAAGCAAGAAATGCAATCTTTTTCCGTGCCGAGCCTTATTACCCGTACGACGAACGACGTCACGCAAATACAGATGATAGTTTCCATGGGTTTACAGATGATGATAAAGGCACCGATTATGGCAATATGGGCGGTCATTAAAATACTCAACAAAAGTTGGGAACTTTCCGCAGTCACCGCGGGTTTCGTCGTTGCGATATGCCTTACCGTATTTTTGGTAATGTCGAGTTGTCTGCCTCGCTTTAGAAAAGTTCAGAAAACCACCGATAAAATAAACCGCGTAGCACGCGAAAATTTAACGGGCATAAACGTCGTGCACGCCTTTAACGCCGAAGACTATCAAAACGAAAAATTCGACGTTCCGAGCAAGGAAATGTTCGATTTACAAACCAAAAACCAAAGATTATTCGCGCTTATAAACCCGACGATGAGCCTCGGAATGAACGCTTTAACCCTCGTCATATATTGGTTAGGTGCCGTGCTTATAAACAATATCTCGGTTACGGAGCCTATGCTGAGACTTACCGCTTTCAGCGAAATCATGGCTTTCAGCACTTACGCAACCTATATAGTAATGTCGTTTATGATGCTCGTAATGATATTTATGATGTTGCCGCAAGCGCAAGTTTCGGCAGAACGTATAAACGAAGTTTTAAACACCGAGCCTCAAATAGTCGACGGCAACGTGGAAAAGGGCGAAAAAACGGGCACGGTAGAGTTTAAAAACGTAAGTTTCCGTTATCCCGGGTCGTCCGAAGACCAAATTACGAACATCGATTTTAAAGTCGAAAAAGGCGAAACGCTTGCCTTTATAGGCGCGACGGGTAGCGGCAAAACGACGCTTATAAACCTTATTCCCCGCCTTTACGACGTTACGAGCGGCGAAGTCCTCGTGGACGGCGTAAACGTAAAAGATTACAAAACGCAAGTTTTATACGACAAACTCGGTTACGCCACCCAAAAAGCCACTCTGTTTTCGGGTACAGTTAAGGAAAACGTTTTCTTCGGCGAAAGCGAAAACCAATTTAAGGACGAGGATTTAAGCCTTGCTTTGTCCGTATCCCAAGCGGAAGAATTCGTATCCAAACTACCCGAAAAAACCGATTATCGAATCGCTCAGTCGGGAAGAAACGTGTCGGGCGGTCAAAAACAACGTCTGTCGATAGCGCGTACGCTCGCAAGAAAACCCGAAATTCTTATTTTCGACGACTGCTTTTCGGCGCTCGATTACCGCACCGACGCAAAACTGAGAAAAAGCCTTGCCGAAGAGTTTAAGGATACGACAAAGATTATAGTCGCACAGCGCATAGGCACTATCCGCAACGCAGATAAAATCATCGTACTCGACAAAGGCGAAATCGTCGGAAGCGGCACCCACGACGAACTTATGAAATCTTGCAAAGTATATCGTGAAATCGCGGATTCTCAACTTTCTGCCGCCGAACTTCAATAAAATCGGAGAAAAAACTATGAGTAAAAATATTAAAAAACAAAACAATAATTTAGCGGTAAGCGTCAAAAAAACGGCGGCGTATATGAAGTCACACCTCGTTTTTATAGTAATCGCGCTTATTTTGGCGGCGGCAAGCGCTTGCATTACCATTATAGGTCCCGATAAAATCGGCGAAATCACAAAACTCATATCCGACGGCTTGGTTAGCGGAATAGATATAGCTGCTATCTCGAAAATAGCAATAACCTTACTCGTTCTTTACTGTTTAAGTGCCGCTTTCGGGTTTATTCAGCAGTATATAATGGCAACGGTTACCCTAAAAACTTCTTACCGCATGCGCGAAGAACTTTCGGCAAAAATCAATAAAGTTCCGCAAAAATACTTCAACACGACCTCGCAAGGCGATATTTTAAGCCGCATCACCAACGACGTATCGACGCTCCAGCAAGGGCTTACCAACAGTTTACCGACGATTATAAGCGCAGTCGTGCAATTTTTCGGTTGTTTGATTATGATGTTCGTTACCGAATGGCGTTTGGCGCTTATCTCGTTAGCGGTTACGGCGATCGGAATGGCGCTTACGGTAATCCTTATGTCACATTCGCAAAAATATTTCGCCGCACGCCAAAAAAGTTTGGGTAAATTAAACGGGTATATCGAAGAAATTTATTCGGGACACGAAGTGGTAAAAGTCAGCCGCGCCGATAAAAAGGTTAAAAACGCTTTCGACAAATTTAACTCGGACGTTTACGACGCCAACTGGAAATCGCAATTTTTGTCGGGCATAATGCAGCCCGTGATGAGCATTATAAGCAATATCGCTTACGTCGCGGTGTGCGTATTCGGCTCGGTTTTCGTCATTAACGGCACTATCGGCATAGAAGTCATCGTTTCCTTTATTTTGTACGTAAGGCTTTTTACGTCGCCTCTTACCCAAATAGCGCAAGGGCTTACCAATTTGCAAACGGCGTCGGCGGCGTCGAGTCGAATTTTCGACTTTTTGGAAAGCGAAGAATTAGAAGACGAAAGTCATAAAACGGCAACGCTGCAGTCGGTGCGCGGCGACGTAAAATTTCAGAACGTGCGTTTCGCCTACCCCGACAAACCAGATAAAGTCATAATCAAAAACTTTTCCGCAGACGTCAAAGCGGGGCAAAAGGTCGCAATAGTAGGTCCCACGGGCGCCGGAAAAACTACGATGGTCAATTTGTTGATGAGGTTCTTCGAAATAAACGGCGGCAATATTTTTATAGACGGCGTACCCGTTTCCGATTTGAAACGCGAAAACGTGCACGAACTGTTTTCGATGGTTTTGCAAGACACTTGGCTTTTCGAAGGCACGGTAAAAGAAAACCTCGTTTACAACATGCAAGATGTAAGCGACGAGTATTTAACGGAAATTTGCAAAGCGTGCGGTTTGGATAAATTTATAAATACCCTTCCCGACGGATTTAATACCGTTCTGTCGGAAAGCACGGTTATTTCAGCCGGACAACGCCAACTTTTGACGATTGCAAGAGCAATGCTTCAAAACGCGCCCATGCTTATTTTGGACGAAGCGACTTCCTCGGTCGACACGAGAACGGAAGCGATTATTCAAGAGGCAATGGATAAACTTACCGAAAACAAAACGAGTTTCATAATAGCCCACCGCCTTTCCACCATCAAAAACGCCGATTTAATACTCGTTATGAAAGACGGCGACGTTATCGAAAGCGGCACGCACGAGGACTTATTGAGTAAAAACGGTTTTTACGCCGATTTATATAACAGTCAGTTCGAAACGGCGGCTTAAACGACAATTCTTTGCGCTTTTAAATCGTTAAAGCACGTTAATAACGGCTCAAAAAAAAGCGGTTGTCGCAGATTGCAAAAGTCTGCAGGCAACCGTTTTTTCATCTAAAAAATCCGTTGCCGAGATTTTTCACGACAACGGATAAAGTTTAAAATTGTAAGTTTTTCGATGTTTTTCGATGTTTTTCGACAAACTCAACCTTGATTAGCAGCCTTTTTCGCCCTTTTTTCTTCGACGAGCAAGGGAACGTAATGGATAATCGTGCGGATAAGGTCTATCGCGATAAAAATAACGATCGCTAAATAAAAGACGTAAGTCTGCGACAAGAAGAAAGAACCTATTACTATAAACAACAAGGGTACGATAAAACTACCGAGCCAAAAACCGCCCATGGTCTTACACATCGCGCCGTAGTCGGTAAGCGTTTTTACCTTTGCTATCATGGCAATAATAAAGATTAACATCGGCAATAACAGCCAGATAAACCCTATTACGAAAACGGCTTTTATCATATAGAGGAAATAGTTAACTTTTAAAGACGCCTTATTTGCTTTAAAAAGATCCATCAAAAATTCGTCTTTGTCTTCGGCGGAAGAGTTTTTATCTACTATAGTCGCCTCGTCGCCGTAATATCCCGACACGGTCATTACTTGCCCGTCGTCGGTGTACCAAGCGGCAAAAGCAATGTCGTACAATAAAATTACATAATCGTCGTAAGCGCTTTGTCCGTCGGAATTCACCGCAAGATAGGTATTGATGTAATAATTGCGCATCGTGGGCGCGGCAGTAAAACCGCTACCGAGGCTGCCGTATTTCGTCTTGTAATAAAGCGCGTAAACTTTGCCGTAATTTTCGGGTTGCACAACTCCGCTTTCGCAGTAACTTTCAAGTTCGGCTTTCGCATCGTCGTCGCCGTTTATGCCGATGTAACTTACGTATCCGTCGACGAGTTCTTCGGTGAATTCGATATTTTTGTCCGACATAACCAAAGTCGCCGTATAGGCCGATTTATCGGCTTCCGTCAGTTCGAAATATTCATCGTACGAGATATAGTCCTCATCCTTTTTAAACATTACAGAACAGTCATTGTAAAGAAGCGAGCCGTCACGCAAATCGACTATTACGTTGTAACCGTTTTTTGCGTAAGACTTGGCTTCTTCCTGCGCGTAAGTATTTATGACAAAGTCGCTATCGGTTTTATCACCCCAAGACAACTTTCTGTCTTCAAGTTTTAAAGACAATGCGTTTTCCCCTTCGAAAAGCCCGTGATAATACTTTTTAAAGTCGGTCGACTTATTGTAATGCGTCGGAAACGTAACCGTTGCCATAACGCAAAAAGCCGCGAATAAGCCGATTATCGCCAATAAAAACGATAAAAGCGAATTCCACAAACTGCGTTCCGCGCTCTGGCGCGCGTACTTTGCGTTAAAAAAATTCAATCCGAAATATTTTAGCCAATTAAGCATAAATCCTCCGCCGCCCTATGGCGGTAAAGCCCGATATAGTGCGACACACGCAATATGTTACTTGTAAAGTCGTATTACGTTAATTATACATTAATAACGCAAGAATGTCAACCGGTAAAAAACGATATACCCTTTCTTATTGTGAAAAGTGTGAAAAACCGTTTGTTTAGTTGTCGTTACTGCGCTGTTTTCGCGCTTAAAAACGACTTAATTTGTGTCTTTGCCTCAATTTTTATAAAAAGAAAGACTGTAAAAAACGTTTTAAAAAAAGACCGCAATCCTATCGGAAAAGTTAAGAATACAGCCTTTTGTTGTTAAAAAATTAATCTATAAAGAATAAAGTTGCCTTTTGAAAACAAAAAATATCGCGCTATAGGTCGATTATTTGATGTTTTCAGCGATATTTTATACCCTTGACGGATATGACGGTTTCCGATACAATCTACCGAAAAATAGGATAAATTTGCTTTTGCATTTTAGC
>CAYNYV010000034.1:0-16409 GCA_964401515.1 uncultured Christensenella sp. | reverse complement strand
TCCAAAACGTATTTGACAAGTTCGCATACGACGTTTTCTTTCGTCTTGAACGCATACACGACCGAGCCGCTGTTTATACCCGCCTCGTCGGCAATCTTTAAAACGGTGGATTTGTCATAACCTATCGTTAAAAACATCTTCGCCGCAACGTGCAATATTTTAGCCCTTACGGCATCTAAATCGTAATCTTTTCTTCCCATACAAACATTTCCTCTCGCAAAATATGTTATATAATGCATTGCACAACGTATGCATTGTATCATACACCCGAAAAATTGTCAAACGTTTTACATTGCTAAACAAAAAAATAATTTGCGAATTTTTCAAGGGGCTTTTCCTCACAAAAATTTACCTTCGTTTTTTAAGGGCAAAGCAACTTTTAAATAAACACTAATTTTATCGAAAATCGACCTATAGGCAGACTTTTACAAAAAACGACCGAACGCGAGTTTGCTTAAGAACCGCATTCGATCATTAAATATATTGCTATTTCGGCAAATAATTTGCCTTAAAAATTTCAAACAAGTTATACCTGATAATCACTTTAAAAACTTACGTACAAGTTTTTCGTCGGCATCCTTATAAGGTTGATAGCGCATATTAAGGTCGATACGCGTACTTTTGTCGACCATCGACTTATAATGGGTAAAGGTATCGAAGCCTTGTTTTCCGTGATAACTACCGAGTCCGCTTGCCCCAAATCCGCCGAAAGGCATATATGACGTAGCTAAATGAATAACTACGTCGTTTACGCATCCGCCGCCGAAACGGCAACGCGAAACGACTTTTTCCTTTAGAGCCTTGTCTTCGGTAAACAAATAAAGAGCAAGCGGCGAAGGATTTTCGTTTACACGCGCGATTACTCCGTCGATATCTTTATAAGTAATTATAGGAAGTATCGGACCGAAAATTTCTTCTTGCATGCACGCGTCGTCGTCCGAAACGCCGTCGAGTACGGTCGGCTCGATTTTCCTGCTTTCTACGTCAAACTTACCGCCAATAGCGACTTTTTCGTTATTTATAAGCGAGCAAACACGCTCGAAATGCCTGTCCGTGATAATCTTTCCGTAAGCGTCGTTTTTCAAGGGGCTTTCGCCGAACTGCAGAACGATTTCCTTTTTAAGTTCCTTAATAAATTCATCTTTAACGCTTTCATGCACGATAGCGTAGTCGGGCGCGACGCAAGTTTGCCCGACGTTTAAAAACTTTCCGAAACAAACGCGCTTTGCTGCAAGGGAAATTTTCGCCGTCTTATCTATTATAAGCGGAGATTTTCCGCCGAGTTCCAACGTCACGGGCGTTAAAAATTCAGATGCTTTTTGATAAACGAGTTTTCCGACCGTTTTGCTTCCCGTAAAGAATATATAGTCGAAACAAGCGTCCAAAAGCGCGGTGTTTTCAGCCCTTCCGCCCGTTACAACCGAAACAACGGTTTCGGGGAAGACTTCGGACAAAATTTGCATCATAATTTTATCTGTCGACGGGCTGTAATTACTCGGTTTTAAAACCACCGTGTTACCCGCGGCAACGGCTTCCGCCAAAGGCTCTATCGACAGTAAAAAGGGATAGTTCCACGGGCTCATTATCAAAACGACGCCGTACGGCGACGGATAGCGATAACTTTTTGCCGAAAATTGAGAAATCGGTGTTTTTACACGTTGCTTTTTGGTAAATTTGTTAAGATTTTTTAAAAGATAGCCTATTTCGCTTAAAGTAAGTCCCACTTCGCACATGTAACTTTCACGCGGAGATTTACCCAAGTCGCAATATAAAGCGTCGAAAATATCCTTTTCGCGTTTTTTTATTTCGGCTTTTAATTTAAGTAAATAAGCGCGACGCGTTTTAACGTCGAGCGTTGCGCCGCTTAAAAAATATTCCCTTTGATTTTTTACTATACTTTCGATTTCAGTCTTAGTCATAAAAACCTCTTTTATAACGTTTTTTTATAGTCAAACAATTATAAAAACTACTTAAAAGTCGGGCTATAAGCCCGTTATCGCTAATTTTCGTCGTAAAACGCACTTTTGAAAAAACGAACTCTTTGTCTAACCGCGTCATCGGTCGTTTTACAATTTTTAATATCAAATCCGTGCATCGCGCCTTTAATTATCGACGTAGTAACGGTTGCGCCGTTTTTTACAAGTTTATTGCCAAGCGTAAGTCCTTCGTCTTTTAAACAGTCGAATTCGCACACTTCCAAAAAAGCGAGACAATCCGACAAATCTTCGCCCAAAACGTTTTCGTAGCGCTTGTTTTCGTAATTATCTTCGCCTAAATAATACCGCCACATTTTTTCGTTCAATTCGGCGTTCCACATAGGCGTGTCGATAAAATTCCGTCTGCTTTCCGTATCTAAAAACGGATCGACCACGGGGTATATAAAGGCTTGACATTTTATTTGATATCCCGCTTTTTTTGCATAAGCGCTGACCTTAGCGGTCAAATGACCGCCCGCGCTATCCCCTGCGATACCGATTTTACTTTTATCGACGGAAAGACTTTCTGCGTTTTCATAAAGCCAATCGAGTGCTTTTTTGCAATCGTTTTCGCCCTTCGGATAAACATTTTGCGGTGCTAAACGATAATCGACAAACAAAACCGAAGTTTTTGCCTCCTTTAAATACCTAAGCCCGACGTTATAATGGCTTTTATATGCGGGAAACACAAACGCTCCGCCGTGAAAGTATAAAATACACGGGAAATTTTGCACGTTTTTCGGCTTAACGAAATATGCCTTAAAGCCACCTAAGTCGTAAGATTGAAATATTACGTCCTTATCTTTTTTTAAAACTTTATAGGAATTTTTAATGAGTTTACCCCAAAAACCCACAACGCTTTTCGAAAACGGAGGTATAAACTTCCCGTATAATCCGAACTCTTTTTTAATATCGTATTTCATAATAAAAATATTGATTTTTGTCGTCCATCAAAAAAAAAAGTGCCGCTATAGGTCGATTAAACCTATTTTTTGACTTACAAGTTTACTTTTAGGTTTATACGAACATTACCGCAAGCGCGATTAAAATCTGTGCGGGATAATAAAGATAATGTAAAAGTATCATAAGTTTAAAATCCTTATGACTGCTGAAATTATAAACGCAAATAGTCGTATCGCTTGCGACAAAACAAATACTGCCGAGCGCAAACATAATGCTTCCTACCGAAAGCGAAGCTATCGCCGTCGAAAGAGCGGTCGCACTCATTAAACACACGACGGCTATGTAAACGTAAATACCTATTTGCAATTTTCCGCCGTTAACGCGCGTTTTTGCAAGAACGAACGTGGCAACGGCAAAACTTATTACGAAAAACAAAGTCGCCATAGGAACTATATCTTCGTTGACGGCGACAAAATAGCCTATAAACAAAATATGTTCCAGCACAAACGAGCATGCACCTATCGCAAAATAGAACTCGTAACGTTTTTTGTCGATATGTCTAAACGCAAGCAGTAAATCGCCGACCGTTCCGAAAAACAAGCCGAGCGTCACCACAAGCCAAAATACGCTATACCCGACGCCTTTAGTTAAAAGCGAAATTACGGTAAGCGCCATAAAGCAAAGGGACGCCGACAATTTAAAGCATAACGCTTTAACGTCTTCTCTTTTTTCGGACGCTTCCAAAAACGGTCTGTTCAAAACAAGGCAAGCGCCGGCAAACGCAAGGCAAAGTACAAGTGATAAATTTAAACTCATTGTTTCCGCCTTTTAGCCGTCAAGCCCGAAACTTTGTCTTACCATGTCTTCGATAACGATGTCGTAAATTTCGCCGAGTGTAGCACAGTATTTCAAAACGTCCCACGGTTCGTTGGTATGAAAGTGAATCTTAATAAGTTCGCTGTCGCCCACTGCCAAAAGACAATCGCCTTTAAAGTTTTTTGTAAAATACTCTTTAATTTTATCCTCGTCGAGGTCTTGTCCTTCGATGAGTAATTGAGTGTCGTATCTGAATTCGGTATCTTCCATAATAAGCCTCCTAAAGCATTGATACAATGATATTGTAGTTCATTTTATATAAAATGTCAATAACTAAACGCAAAAATCGTCGATAAATAAGGTTTTACATCTTTTAAAAAGTTATTTTTGTTTATTAAAGCCCGATAATTGCTAAATTGCTTTGAAAATATTTGCGATATATGTTACAATATAGTTGATTGATATAAAATTTACAATTTAGGTTTTTATCGACGACTGTGAGGAATTTATGGATCTTAATGAAACCGTTTCAAAAATGACCGAGCGCGAAAAAGCAAAACTGCTTATCGGCAAAGATACTTGGACAACTCAAAACTACGACGACATACAAATCGCTTCGGTGAGAATGTCCGACGGACCGCATGGTTTGCGTTTGGAAAAGTCAACTAAAAAGTTGGGGCTTAACGAAAGTTACGCCGCGACTTGTTTTCCTACGGCTTCCGCAATGGCTACTACTTGGAACGAAGATCTTATCAAAGAGATTGGCGAACTCATCGCCGAAGAAGCGGCTTATAAAGGCGTAAACGTCGTGTTAGCGCCCGCCGTTAATATAAAGCGCAGTCCGCTATCGGGAAGAAATTTCGAATACTACTCGGAAGACCCTTATTTAGCGGGCAAACTCGGTGCGGCGATGATTTCCGGCATACAGAAAAACGGAGTCGGCGCTTGCGTAAAACACTTCGCGGTAAACAACCAAGAACACAGACGTTCTTCGATAAACGCAGTCGTGGACGAAAGGGCTTTGCGCGAAATCTACCTTACGCCTTTCGAAATTGCCATAAAGGAAGGCGCGCCTAAAACGGTTATGACTTCTTACAACCGCGTTAACGGACAGTATGCCCACGAAAATCAACACCTTATAAGCGAAGTTTTAAGAAAAGATTGGCAATACGACGGCGTTGTCGTTTCCGATTGGGGCGGCTGCAACGATATAGTAAACTCGGTAAACGTCGGTAGCGACTTATGCATGCCGCATTCGACTTTTTTTGAAGAAAATCTTTTAAACGGTATCGAAAATAAAACCGTCGAAGTCGAAAAAATCAACGATTCGGTAAAGCGAATATTGAAACTTCAAGAAACGCTTAAAAACGGTAAAGCGGGCGAAACTGGCGTAGAGTTCGGATATAATCTTCAAGTCGCGCTGAAAGCCGCGGAAGAATCTATCGTTCTTTTAAAAAATAACGGCGTTTTGCCACTAAACCATTTCAACCCCGTAGCGTTTATAGGCGATCTCGTATTCGATACGGTAAAACAAGGCGCAGGCTCGTCGCGAATAACTCCGCAAGCAACGGAAAATATCATCGACGTTTTATATAATTACGACCTAAACGTAGCGGGTGCTTTTAAGACCGACTTTTTGACCGAGAAAAGTAAAAAACGTTCTTTAGGTCTTGAAAACGAAGTGGAAAAAGAAGTTGCCGTCGTCTTTTTGGGTTACCCCGATTATTACGAAAGCGAAGGGCGCGACAGAGTCGATTTATCCCTTCCGAAAGAGCAAATGTCCGCCTATAAGTCGATTAGAGCGGCTTTTAAGAAAGTCGTTGCCGTCGTAATATCGGGTTGTCAAGTAGATTTGTCCGCTCTTGACGATTGCGACGCGCTCGTCTACTGTCCCCTTGCGGGCGAAAAATTCCCTACCGCCGTTATGAACGTTTTATCGGGAAAAACAAACCCGTCGGGGAAACTTACCGAAACGTTTTCTTGCCGCTTGAAAGACAATCCGACCTTTAAATGTTTCGGCGAAGATTTCACTTCGGAATATCGCGAAAGCATCTACGTCGGATATAGATATTACGAAAAGGCAAAAGTTCCCGTTTTGTATCCGTTCGGGCACGGAATTTCCTACACTTTGTTTGAATATTACGGAGCAGTTGCGGATAAGAAAGGTGTAAAATTCACCGTTAAAAACGTCGGCGACACCGACGGTGCCGAAATCTGTCAAATGTACGTTTCCAAACCCGAAAGCCAAATTTTCCGTCCGGTAAAAGAACTTAAAGGCTTTAAAAAAGTCTTTTTAAGGGCAGGAGAACAGAAGACCGTGTTTATCCCCTTCGACGATAAAACTTTCAGATATTACAGCACCGAAACGGGCAAGTTCGAAACAGAAGCCGGCAACTATAAAATTTATATAGCCGCATCGTCGGAAGACGTTCGCCTATCCGTAGCCCTGCTAATATCGGGCACGGCGAAAATAACGCAAAGAACCGACATACCGTCCTACTTTACCGGAAAAATAGCCGACGTCAGCCACGAAGAATTCCAAAACCTTTACGGACGACAAATTCAAACGGAAGATTACGTTTTTTGTAAGAGAAACCGCACCGTTATAGACTTTAACGCAACGCTTTGCGACCTTAGGTTTTCAAAAAACCTTATTTTACGCAGAGTCGGCAAACATTTTTTGAAAAAAATAAAAAAATGCGACAAGCTGTCGCCGAAAAAAGCAAGCGACGTCTTCATGGCGGCGCACGTACCGCTAAGAAGCGCCGTAAGTTACCTTAATTTAACCAGCGCTCAGGCGCAAGGACTTTTAGACGTCGCAAACGGAAAATTTTTCAAGGGCGTCGGAGCAATTTTAAGAAAAGGAAAAAGCAAAGACAAGGCTTAAAATATGGAAAAAATCATTACTTTAGAACAAGCAAAAGAAATAGTCGTAATAAATTTTACGAAAAAATACATTTTGCGCAAACTTTTAATAGATAAATGCATCGATAGTTTAAAACTTTCGAAAACCGACCTGAAAGACAAAAGCCCGCGCGGCGTGTATAACGTTTGCAAATGCCGTTTAGGCAACGCCATCGACCTTATGGTAGCGGGCGGTTATTTTTCCCAAGACGAAAACAAAATTTTGTGTAAGTTAAAAGAAGAAAAGCCCGAAATCACCGTCGAAAACGTAAAACGCGACAACAGAATCGAAAAAATACTTATAGACCTTCTTTCGAAAAAAAGTTATAAACGGCAAGAACTTTTCCAAGCAGCAACCAAACAAATCCTTGCGACGGAAAAAAACATTACCGTGCAAATAGCAAGGTGCGACGTAGGAAGAATCATCGTCGAACTTAAAAACGCCGCCAAAATCGAGGAGAAAAACGGAGTTTTGTCTTTATTTGCGACGAAGCCGCAAGAAACCTTTTACGACGCAAAAGCGGCTTTCGACGCGCTTTCCGACGAGGAACTTGTAGACCACTCGGTCGCGCTTTTGGAAAAATGGTTTTTAAAATGCGGCGCAACCGATATAACCGCGCAAAACACAGACGGTCCTAACGACAACGGCATAGACGGAATAATAACCTTTAAAGACGTTTCGGGCTTTTGCGAAACGGTTATTTTACAAGTAAAACATATCGCAAAAAAGGAAAAATACGTCCCCTTGTGCGAAGTAAGAGAATTCATCGGTGTCCTTGCCGCTCATCCGACGTCTTTAAAAGGAATTTTCCTAACGAACGCAAAATTCCATAAGGATACCGTCAAGTTCGCAAATTCGTATAAAGGCAAATATTTTCTGCTTTTGAACGGTGAAAGTCTTTTAAAACTTGCTAAAAACTGCGGCTACAAATTTATTAAATCTTAACGATATTTATCGAGCAAAAAGGTTCGATTTCACATTTTTAATCAATAATTTATAGCGTTAATCGACCTATAGCGAGACTTTCGTCGTTTGTCAAAAAATTTTCACATTAAAAAAACGCCATTATAAGGCGACATAAATAACAATTAAACACAAAAGGACTTATATGAAGAAAATCGAAAAATTATCTAAAGGTATGGGTATCGGCGGCTGGCTTACCAACTATAAGCGTTTTAACGTTTTACCGAAAGACAAACAAATGGACATCACCGTCGGCGATATGGAGCATTTTAGGGAATACATACAAGAGAAAGATATTGCCTATATCGCGTCACTCGGCATGGACCATGTGCGCTTGGGGTTCGACCAGATCGTATTGGAAGAAAAACCCTTTGTCTATCGCGAGGAAATCGTCGGGCTTTTACACTCTTTCGTCGAATGGTGCCTAAGCTACGGAATGCGCCCTATTTTAAATATGCACAAAGCAATCGGCAATTACTGCGACATAGTCGACCAACGCGGATTTTTGACGGATAAATCTTTGCAAGACAGATTCGTCGCCATATGGGAAATGCTCGAACAAGAATTTCACGATCAAAAAGAGGTCGTTTTCGAACTTTTAAACGAAGTCTGTGACGATAAACCCGACGCATGGAACACCGTTGCGGAAAGAACCGTTCAAGCAATCCGCGCTTTCAATAAAGACAGACTAATCGTCGTAGGCGGCGTTGATTGGAACAATCCGCCCGCACTCGATTCTTTGAAAGTTTACGACGACGAAAACATCGTCTATACCTTCCACTGCTACGCGCCTTTCGAATTCACTCATCAACGCGGCGTGTTGCAAGCGGGACCTTTGTACTATAACAGAAGTTTGCAATATCCTTGCGACGATATCGAAAGATACAGCAATTATTACAAACTGTTAGGCGCCGAAAATCCCTATAAAAACCTTGAAAAAATGGATATAGAATATTTACGGATTTACCTTGAACCCGTAAAACGATTTATCGAAAACAACCCCGATAAAATACTTTGGTGCGGCGAATTCGGGACCATTCGCCACTGCAATATAAAATCGAGGGAAAACTGGATGCGCGATATGATAACTTTACTGCACGAAATGGATATTCCCTATTGCGTCTGGAATTATCTAAGCACCCCGAACGACGGAAACAAATTCAGTCTTGTCGACGACGACAACCGTAAAATTTTAAGCAACGAGTTGAAAAACATCATCAAAGGAAATATCTAATGAGTATAATTCTTCTCGTTTTATCTGTAATAAGCGCAGGCGTGCGCGGAATTTTTTCCAAAAACGTTTCCGACGCCGAATTCGGCGAAAAAAAGTTTTTTGCGCGACAAACAATAATATTTTTATCGGGAAGCATAGTAATGTGGTTTATCTTGCTTGTGCGCTCTGATTTCGGACTATCGACCACAACGCTTGTATATTCCCTAATGTACGGATTAATGCTGCTTGTTACGCAATACGGATATATTTATGCGCTAAAAAAAGGCAATTTGGGAATGTGCACCGTAGTGTATTCGGTCGGATTTATATTTCCTATGATGTCCGGAAGCATTTTTTGGAACGAAACTTTAAACGTTTTTAACGTTATAGGAATATTAGTTGCGATCTCCGTTATAGTTATCCTTGGAATAAAAGCTATAAAAGACAACCCGAAAGAGATTTTCGGGACTTACCTTTTGCCACTTATATTTGCGATGCTTGCGTCGGGCGGATTAGGAATTTTACAAAAAGTATTAAGAAATTCCCCTTATCCCGACCAGAGCGGAATGTTTATAGCAATCGCTTTCACCTTTGCGGGTGCAGTGTCTTTTATAATCGCTTGTTTAACGCCGCATAAAGAAAACAAAAAAATTTCCGACGTAAAGATACTTACTTCTTCGATTGTAGGCATTACCTTTGTTTTAACCAATTTTTTAAACACTTTACTTGCGGGAATGTTGCCGAGTGCCGTATTTTTTCCGACGTACAACATAAGCAATATGATTTTCTCGATGCTCGTCGGCGTTATAATATTCCGTGAAAAATTAAAACTCGAAGATTATTTAGCACTTGGCTTAGGCATCGCCGCAGTCGTTTTGCTTGCGATAAGTTGAATTACGTTAGTATATTTAAAACGGCAAAGAAACAAACCAAAATTATAAAAAATAAATAAAAAACATACGTCAAATTCATAGCAAAATTAATCAAAAGTGCCCCTATAGGTCGATTATCGACCGATTCGGACATTTTTAAATTTTAGCAAAAAGGCTTCGCACAAAAAAACTTTGCCGCCGTAAGAGCAAAAAAACGCTGCGTTAAACGAACATAATCGCACCGCGTTAAACAAAGATAGTCGTACCACGTTTTTACTACTTAAATAATTAAAACTTCAAATCCCCGTAACGAAACGCGGGATATTTTTAAGGCTTCCGCACAATGTGCGAAAGCCTTAAAAAATGTTTTCGATTTAATTTTAGAAAACTCTTAATCGGTGCAAGCAATGCCATCAGCTTTATTTAGCGGAAAGGCTTGCTATTTTATCGTTACGATAATTACGAAATAACTAAAAGTCAAACTTTCGTCTTCGCCAACTAAATCGGAAATTTTAGGCAAGGTAATCAAATAATAATTACCCTCTTTTACGATGGTCGCGTTAACGGTAGAATATTTAACGTTTTCTCCGCCGTCGCTTGCAAAGCCGTAGGCTTCGACGCTGTAGGTGATTTCGACGCTCAAATGATTTGCCAAAAGTTTAAAAGTCATTCCGTCGTTTACAAAAAGGCTAACCGAAGACTTCACGTTTTCCGGATACTCGATTCGTACGTTAACGTCGCCTTCCTTATAGGTAAACCCTTGGAACACAAAATCCATACCGAACGGCGAATTTTCTTCGTTAAGATAAAACATCGCATTGCCGTTTGCGAAATCGTATATCGAAACGTACGGATTTAGCCATCCGGAGAACGTTTCGCCACCTTCGAGCGTTACCGTAGGAACGTTTAACATTACGGCGCTACGATCGTAGAACTTGTCGTAACCGACGACTTCGCCGTCTAAGATAAACGTTGCGATATGCAGTTCGAGTTTACGATAGATACCGTAAAAATCTTTGTTCTGCCCGTTCATCGTCGAAAGCGTTACGCCGTTATTATCGTCGTAAACGTTTCCGTCGAAATCTTCCCACCTAACGAACTGATAACCGCTAACTTCAGGATACTTAAAGTAAATAGGAACACTTTCGTCAACGACGTTGTATTTCAAAAATTCTATTCGTTCACTGCCAAATACGAGATACGTAGTCGCAACGCAACCACCCGTGTTGTCGGGATACGCGAACGCGTGTATCGTCACGTTGCGGTTGGGCATTACGATATAGGATTTGCCGTCATCGTCGAACTTAATTTCCGTATCGAGCGAATACCATCCGTCCGTCTTGTAATTAGTCATATCGGGATGTAACGTCGGGGCTGTCGGTAAGTAATAGGTTTCACCCACCGAAACTTCGACCGAATTGCTGCCGTCATACTCTAAACCGCCGTCGACATCGAAAGTTACTGTATATTTGTTGCTTTGTGTTTCGGAATACACAAACACGTCCTTATCCGTCATAACTATCGAGGTCACCGCTTTGTTATTCACGTACCAATTTTCTACGCCGTTAGGCTTATCGATTAAGTTTATCGTTTTTCCGGGTTGCGTTTTTTGATAATCGTAAACCTTATCCCCTACGTGATAAACTACGTAAACGGTTTTTACGAATTGCGCAGACCTTATCGAAACGTTTTTATCGGGCATCGTAAACCCCGTACCCGTCAAATTAACGTCGTCGCTTTCCCAAACGTAAGTTATATTTTCGTCGGTCGGGACGTCGATAAGCATAACGAAGGTACCGTATTCCACGTTTTCTGCTTTATAAACCGTATCGCCGTGATAGTAAGTAAGCGCGTAGGTGTTTATCGTAGTCGTCGCGTAAAATTTTACGTCTTTTGTAGGCATTACGAAACTGCCGTCTAAAACCGTAACGTCTTCGGTCTGCCAATCTGTAACCGTGTAACCCTTTTTAACGTGTTTTTCCGTAACGTCGTAAGTGCTTCCGACTTCGCCGTGCGTTTTGGAAATTTCCTTGCCGTCCACGTAATAGCAAACGAAAACTTCCGCGCTATACGCTTTTGCGATTAGGTTTTTATTAGGCATTTTAGTAACGCCATCGATTTTCGTTTCCGTATTAGTTTCCGTATCGACTTCGTAAAGCGTCCATCCGCTATATACGAAACCGGTAGTTTCTTCGGGCTGAGACAAATCTATTTCGTCCTCGAACCGATAAGTCTTTTCGTCATACTTTTCATCGTTTAGATAATACGTCAAAGTGTATTCGAAATAACTTTCGACTTCCCAAACGGCGGTAAGGACGGTATCCTTTAAAACGACGTACTCATAGTCCGTTGCGTAAAGTTTGCCGTCGCCGTCCTTCCAACCTGTTAACTTATAGGTCGCTAAGTTTGTTACCTTTTCGGCAAAAACGTTGATTAAATAGAAGTTTTTGCCGTATTCTATTTGCTGACCGTTAGAATATATGGGCACGCCCGATTCATTCGTCGAGAAAACAAGGTCGCCGCCGTTTCCGTCGATCGTTACCGTGTGTTTGTCTAAAACCGTATTCCAATGGTCGTACCTGATCAAATATACTTTACCGTCGTTATAGTCGTTATTACCTTTATATTCGGAATATCCGCCATCCTTAGCGCTATAGTAACAATGATTTTTATCGTCGCGAACGTCTTCGGGTCGCCATTCTTGGTACTCTTCGACGTATTTAAGATAATCGTCGTAACCGCATTCTATCATCATAGACTGCTTGCCGTTACTCAAAACGCCTTTTGTCGTTTCGATCGTCAAAGTATAAACCTTAGGCGTGGGCGTAAAGACAGCCTCGAACGTCGCGGGATAATCGCAATAAACTTTGTTTATCGGATAAACTTCGCCCGTGGTTAAATTCTTCCAACCCGTGCAAAGATAATCGTAATACTCGTCGGGTTCTTTATGGGCAAGGTTGCCTATATAGGTCGTGTAATCGAATAAAGAATCCGTGTAATATCCGCTCGTTTCCACGAAAGGAGGCCATTCGCCTTCGCCCGGGCTGAGCGTCAAGGATACCTTTTTGCGATATACGGGATAGATTTCGATATCGTGGAATATTCGCGACGTAGCCGTGGCGTAATCTTTATATTTTTGCCCGTCGTAGCGGTATTGCCAACTTAAGAAAACATACTCGATGCCGTCAATCTTAACCAATTTTTCCTTAGCCCCGTCGTAATCTATGTCGATTGTGCCGAGTTCTAAATTTCTACCTATTTCATAGTTTTTATAGTCGACGTATTCGCCTTTTACGTCGTCGTAATACTGCAGCACTACCTTGTGAACGATAGGTTCGTACACCGCGTACAAAGTCAAATCTTTGTAGAACTTTTTATTGAATATATCTTTGGTTATATCTTCGTCTATCTCGGTACCGGCCGCTTCGAGCGAAAATCCTTTAAACGTATATTTGAGTTCGCTTAAACTATAATAATATTTTAACTTGCCACCGTATTCCAAGGTGTAGAGATCGTCCTCTCCTTCGTATCTTTCGAACCACTCGCTTGCGGCAATATCCGTTTTAACCGTAAGAACACAATCCGCTTCTTCGTAATTAGCGACATAAACGTATTTAACGTAATATTGCCACGGATACCCCGTTTCTTGCCACTCCTGACTGTACAAATCGGAATAAAGGGTTACGCTGCTTTCGTTTACGTATTTATCTATGTAAGTACTCGTGTCTTTACTGTGTGTGTAATTGTAGCCGTACCCGTTTTTCCTTAGTTCTTCGAGAGAAACCGACGGAACGATTTCGTTTCCGACAAAGAGGAAACTGGCGTTTGTTCCGCGTTTACTGACGCTCCAATTTACGAACTTTGTTTTTACGCCGTCCGCAGGCAACGTCGGAACGCTCGGTTTTTCGCCTAAATCGACGGCTCGGATTTCGGTGTACCAAGTTCCGGGATCGAAAGGTTTGTCGCTATCGCCTTCTTCGTAATAGATAAAGGCTACGAAAGATTGCCTCGAATACCCGTATTGGATAAAATCTGTGTCCTTGAGAACGTACGTTTCGTACGGCACCATATTCCAACTTATATCCATATATCGGTAGGTATCTATGCCCGTTTCGACGAATCTTAAAACGCTACCCGCTAAGACCTCGTAACTGTCGACAAGCGTTTTTTCGCCGTCGAGTTCGGTATATACGTTTGCGGTATAATACTGCCCCGCTTTGTCTTTATCCACTATCGATTTGTCGTAATAAACTATTTTTGACGTACCGAAAGCATAATAATCGTATGCCTTAGCCGAAGACAAGTTAAATTGCAGGCACGATCCCGTGTAATAATAGTAAACGTTGCATTCCACGCTTGCGGGCCACGGATAATCTCCGTTTTTATACGTAATTATTCTCGTGTTCGGGTCGAAGGTGAATTTTTTGCTATCGAAAGACAGATGAACGTTATCCCACGAAACGTCCTTTAGCGAAACCTCGCCTGTGGTGATGTCTATATATCTTCCTTTAAGCGGCGACAAGGTGTTTATAGAAAGCGTTGCCGTATTGAAATTGCCCGGATCGAGATCCCCCGGGTCGCCCGCGATAAATACGTCTTCGAGGTCGGAGCCTTCCACCGAAAGCAATACGTCCTTTTTGCCGAAGGAAACCAACGGCCATTTAACGTCTAACAGCGTGATACCCGTTTTTACCTTAAATAAATCGGAACGCGCCTCTAAAGTAATCTCTAAATTGATACCGATTTCTATATAATAACCGCCGATAAGCGACGCGGTTGCGTTTCCTCTGTCTTTTACAAGCGTTAACTGTGCAAACCCGTATAGATCGACGTAAGGTCCGACGAATACGAACACGCCTACTTTACCGAGTTTGGATAAACCGCAGAAGGAAACGGTCAAGCCGCCTTCGAAACCGGCTTTTATTCCGACGTATCCGCATGCGGTAAGTTCGATGGAATATCTGTTTCCGCCCCACAACTCGTTTTTATACGACTTGATGTAGTCCTTTCTCGTGTCGCCGGTAACGCCTACTTGAGTGGCTTCTAAAATGGAAATATCGGTCGAAAGCCCCGCGGCAAAATTCATTTTTACAAGAAAATCGAAGTCGATGTTAACCGACATAACGGGAATAATCGGAATTATTTTATAATCGATATGTAAAATGTTGGTTCTGAATAGTTCTATATCGCCGCTTTCGGAATCGAGCATTTCTTGTAATTGCTGTACTAAATTGTCGGGCTCGTCTTCGCTGCCTTTACTTAATTTATCCTTGATTTCCTGCGAAATATCGCGGTATTTTTCATCGTCTTCGTCTACCGAACAAAACAGTATCGACATATCGATATCCGTTTGCGAAAAGATGTTTAACGCATAGTCGAAATATAACCATTTATCGCCGAAAAGTTCCCATTCGTAATCCATGCAACCTTGCAAAGAAATCCCTACGTATTCGGTTAAGACAAAATCGACTTTTATTTTTACCTTGTTTTTTATAGTCGCCTCGTAGTTAAACGTCACGTTTAAAACTACGAAATCGTCTTCGGAATGGTTCGCACTGAAATTGGGATTATGTCCTTGACCGACGCCGATACTGACTTTGGCGCCTTTAGCAATGGAAAATTTAATGACGTTTTGTAAAGTTCCGTCGATTATATAAGCGTTTGTGGTGAATTCGGGACCGTTGCTTGTCGACTGCGACGTACTGCTTCCTAAAGCCGTTTTGATAGAATCGCTTTCCGACAATAACGTCGAAACCAAAGTCGTTACTTTGTCGAAAGCACCGCTCGAGTAAACCGCTTCGGTGATTTCTTCGACGTCGATTTGGCTTATAATGTCTTGCGTCGGTATTTGAACGTCGAACTTTACGTCGATCAAATCGTAGACTTCCTCGATTTCCGCGTTAACGGCGGTGTAATAATAATAGGTATATTCGATCTCTTCTTCTTCGACTACTTGTGTTTTTTCATCGATATTTTTTATGTTTTGTACGGTTTCTGTCTGCGTATAAGTCAAAACGTCGGAAATTTTTACGAATACGGAGTTTTCGCCGTCGTATTCCGCTTTTTCGCCGAGGCAGATTATATCGCCGCTTTGAAATTTATATTTTTCAACGTCTGTAGCGTTTTCACTATTAACGTCGGTGGTGTTTTTGCTTTTTACCTTAAACAGTAACTGATAGCAGTCCGTGTCTTCGCCGTCGTATGCGTGAAGTTCGGAATATATAATGTAGTGAATGTCTTTTTTCAGTTCTACGTTTTGAACTTCTTCCTTTTTTATTCTGAAAGTATATTCGGTAATATCGTCATACTCGGTAATGTCGTCGCTTAAATCTTTGAAACGAATACCGCTCGGTACGGTTATTTTATATAACTTTCCCGCACTATAACCTTCAGCCGAAGTTAAGGTATACTCGTTTCCTTCTTTTTGCACTGAAAAATCTGTCGGCAACTCACCGCTGACGGCTTCGATTTCTATCGCTTTAAGAAAATCTTCTCCGCTGTATTCGGTATCGCTAACGAATTTAACGGCAATGTTCTTGTCGCAATCTTCCGTAAAATATTCGGTTTGTTCGGCTTCGGTTAAGTCGTTGTCTGCCAAAACGAAACTTGCATACAACACGGTGTCTTTGTCGAGAACCGTCCCCGAAAAAAACTGTTCGCTTAAAGTTTTATCCGAAAACCAACCAATAAAGGCAGCACCCGGTAAGTATGTTTGCGGGAGGGCACCTACCGCCTCGCCTTTTTTCACGGAAAAAGGCGAG
>CAYNYV010000033.1:0-16453 GCA_964401515.1 uncultured Christensenella sp. | reverse complement strand
TAATGGCGCTTTTGATGATATCGTTCAACCTTTTCGGCAACGGATTACGCGACGCGCTTAATCCGCAATTAAGAGGAGCGGAGGGCTAAAAATGGAAAAGAAATTAGAAGTTAAAAATCTTACTATATCCTTCCGCACTCAAAACGGAAAAGTTCAGGCGGTAAGGGATATCGATTTCGACCTTTATAAAGGCGAAACGCTTGCCATAGTAGGCGAAAGCGGTTCGGGTAAGTCGGTTACAAACCGCGCCATTATAGGGATACTCGCCAACAACGGTATAGTCGAAAACGGCGAAATCATTTACGACGGGCAAGACCTTTTGAAAATTTCCGAAGACGATTTTTATAAAATCAGGGGCGACAAAATCGCTATGATTTTCCAAGATCCTTTGTCGAGTTTAAACCCCATAATGAAGGTCGGCAAGCAACTTACCGAGGCTATGCTTTTAAAAGGTAGGGCAAGCCAAAAAAGCGCGAGAAATTTATTTAACACCCTCCTTGCGGATATTAACAAAAATATGAACGAAATAGCCGCTTCGGACGAGGAAATCGCTTTAAACAATCAAAAATGCAAGACTTTCGACGAGTTCTGTACGAAAAGTACTCATTTAGAAAGTCATTACAACACGATTCACCGCGCCGCGGAGGAATTGAAACTCGATATCGACGATAAACTTTTCCTTATTTCCAAAAAGCAAAACGTCGATATAAAACGCTTTATCAAAAACGTGTTGGCGCGTATAAAAGATACGGTTCATCCCGATATCGTCGTTTTGGACGAGGTTCAAGGGTTTATCGACACCTTGCAAAACGGCGTTGCGGCGAAGGAAATGAAAACGCTTCCCGAGGACTGTAAAACGGCGCTCGAAAACTTGTCCGCCGCGCTCGAAAAGGCAACGGCTAAACAAAAACCGAATTATTTCACGCTCGGATATTATTTGCTTAGAAACCCCGACGCCGACGTCGATTCGATGCCGATCGAGGAACTTACGAAGATGACGCGCGAATATCTCGATAACGAGTTTATGCTCGATTTTATCGAAAAAGGCGCAAACGCGTTGGAGCACGCGCGCTCGGTTTCGCTCGAAAAAAAGAGAGATCTTCTTTCCGAAATCGACGAAGTTTACGCTTTGGTGGAAAAACTTCAGCAGAGCTTTGAAAAGACAGAGGCGCTTGACGGCGTCGAAAAGGATTTGTCGGCGGCGCAACTCGAGGTTAGCGAAGCCGAACTTCGCGTCGCGGTTAAAAAACTTTCGTTGGACGTCGCGCTTGCCGTTAATAGGCTTGAAATCATTAAAAACAATACCGAATACACTTTCGGTACGAGTTTGAAAATGGCGCTCGATAAATTCTATTTCGCCATTAAAAACAATCCTAAGGAAATCGCACGCTTTAACAAGCAGTCTTTAAAGCATCAAAGACTTACCGAGAAGGGCAAAGAACCCGATTGGACTGTCGTACCCGCCGCAACCTTCGATTTGTATTCGCTTACCGAACAAGTCAAGGGTATTTTGACTAACTTAAAGTCGGAATACAATCGTCAACTTGCCGTGGAGTCTTACGACAAACAGTCGCAAATGATTGCCGTTATAGACTATTTAAAGGAACAAGCGTCGGCGTTCGTTTACAAAATTACGCCTAAGATTGCTAAGGCAAAAGCCATAAAACTTATGGAGGAGGTAGGGATTTCCGAACCCGCCATAAGGTATAACCAATACCCGTTTGAATTTTCGGGCGGTATGCGCCAGCGTATAGTTATCGCTATAGCGCTTGCCGCAAATCCCGATATTTTGATTTGCGACGAGCCTACGACGGCACTTGACGTTACAATTCAAGCGCAGATTTTGGAACTTATCAACAAACTTAAAAAGGAAAGAAAACTTTCCGTTATATTTATCACGCACGATTTGGGTGTCGTTGCCAATATGGCGGACAGAATCGCAGTTATGTACGCGGGTAAGATTGTCGAGTACGGCACCGCCGACGATATCTTTTACGATCCCCGTCATCCGTATACTTGGGCGCTTTTATCGTCCATGCCCGACCTCGATACCGACGAAAAGTTGGACGCTATTCCGGGGACTCCGCCCAATATGATTTATCCGCCGAAGGGCGACGCGTTTGCCGCGCGTAACAAATACGCCATGCAGATAGATTTCGAGGAGCAACCGCCTATGTTCGAAGTTTCCGAAACGCATAAGGCGGCGACGTGGCTATTGCATCCGTCGGCACCTAAGGTCGAGATGCCTAAACAGCTTACCGAACGTATCGCGCGTATGAAAAAACTTGTCGAAGGAGACGGACAACAATGAAAAGAGACTTTGATAATGCCGAGGTGCTTTTAAAAGTTGAAAACCTTTGCCAATATTTTAAAATGGGCAAGGGCGAACTTAAAGCCGTCAATAACGTCAGTTTCGACATAAAACGCGGCGAGGTTTTCGGACTCGTAGGGGAATCCGGTTGCGGAAAAACCACTACGGGCAGAACGATTATCAAACTTTACGACGCAACAAGCGGAAACGTTTACTTTAAAGGTAAACGCATCGTCGCTGGCGTTAGGTCGTATAAAAACGAGATAGCCGCCAAAAAAGCAGAACTTAAGGAACAGTTAGAGGCACTCGATAAAACCGCCGCCGATTACAACGAAAAAAAGGCGGAACTTTCCGCGCAGGCTAACGAATACATCAAGGAACGCCAAGAACAAATCAAAAAGGCTAATTACGACAAAAAGAATTGCAATAAGGATTTCGTAAAAGAACTTCAGCGCGAAATTACCGATAAATACGCCGCGCTTTTACAAAATTGCACCGACGAAGCCCAAAAGGAAGAATTTAATAAAAAGTTGCAGTCGGAACTTAGAAAGGCGCGTAAGGAAAAGTTGGTAACCAAAATTCAAATGATTTACCAAGATCCCATCGCTTCGCTGGATCCGCGTATGACCGTTAGGGACATCATTGCCGAAGGGCTTATGATACAAGGCGTTCACAATAAGGAAGAAATCGACGAAAAGGTCTATAAAATGCTCGAACTCGTCGGGCTCGTAAGAGAACACGCCGGACGTTATCCGCATGAATTTTCGGGCGGACAACGCCAACGTATAGGTATTGCGCGTTCGGTTATTATGAATCCCGAACTCATTATTGCCGACGAACCCGTTTCGGCGCTCGACGTTTCCATTCAAGCGCAAGTTATAAACCTTTTGAACGAACTTAGGGAAAAATTCGGCTTGACGATTTTGTTTATCGCACACGATTTGTCGGTCGTTAAGTATTTCTCGGACAGAATAGGCGTTATGTATTACGGCGATATGGTCGAACTCGCTTCGTCCGACGAACTTTTCAAACACCCCTTGCATCCTTACACGAAATCTTTGTTGTCGGCAATACCTTTGCCCGATCCCCATTACGAAAAGGGGCGTGTGCGTATTGCTTATAATCCGCTTATGGAACACGATTATTCGGTTAATAAGCCGTCTATGAGGGAGATTGTCCCCGGACACTTCGTGTTCTGCAACGACGAAGAGGAAGCAAAATATAAAAAGGAACTCAGTAATGCGTAAGGACAATAAATTTTTGTCGCTTCTTATCGATTTTTTAATCGGTCTTGCCGTTGCGGGCGCCGTTTTCGGGCTTTGCGTCGTAATAAACGACGTGCAACTTAAATCGTTCGGTCGCGTCGCTGAACTCGTGTCGAACTCCTGCTTTATTGCGGGAATGATTTTTGCGGCGGTGTGGTTTATAGGCTTCGCCGCGGGGCAGGGGACTTTCGATTCGTTGGGCTTTGCCGTCGAAAGCATCTTTGTCGTACGCAATTGGTCGCGTAAGCGTAAGTTTGAGGAAAGAGAAACTTTTTACGACTATAGGGAAAGAAAACAAGAGGAACGTAAGGACAAAAAGCGGTCCTACAATACGCTTATAGTAGGCGGGGTTTTCATTCTTATAGCCGCGATATTTTTGATTGTTTACAACGGTTTGTGATAAAAAACGCTTCTCATAAATTTTAAAAACGTCAAAAACACAACATAATAAAAATGCCTCTATATGCCGATAATCGGCTTATAGGGGCACTTTTATATTAAAATCGGTGTATTTAAGTAGATACGACAGGTTTAATCTTAATCCAACTCGTCCAAAGTTTTGGTAAACGCGGGAAGCATGTTGTCGATAAAATATTTTACTTCCGGTAGATCGATACTTTTAACGTCCTTGCCGATCGATGCGTGCGCTTTTTTGAATTCTTTGTTACCGACGTTGACTTCGTCGATACACTTCATATAAGCGGCAATGCGGTCTGCGTATTTTACTATTTTGTATTCGTCGCTGTCCTTGTCGGGGATTAGCGCTTTTTCGTATTCGTCCCTTAAAAACGGTTCGAGGGTAGAAATTAGTTTTTTACTTGCGTTAAGTTCCAAATCTTTATATGCAACTTTGATGTCGCTGTTAAAATACTTTACGGGCGTCGGCAAATCGCCGGTTATTACCTCGCTGCATTCGTGGTAAAGGGCATAGTTTAAAACCTTTTCGATATTGTAATTTTTTTCGAACTTTTTATTGCCTATAAGCGCTATTGCATGGGCGATTACGGTAACGTCCATGGTGTGTTCCATATCGTTTTCCTCTAACGTCGAATGCATCAGCGACCAACGTTTGATGTGGCGCATACGTCTAAGGTAACCGAAAAAATCGTTCATAAAAACCTCCGTGGTGAAAATGTGTAAAACGTAAAAATCAAATTAAATAGAAAATCCGACAAAGCAAAGCCTTTCTTTCGCAAAAAACGGAAAGGTAGAGAGGTTCAACCTAAAAGAAGTTCCAAAACGGCAGATAAAACGTAAACTACGTTTGCACCGCTGTCGGAAACAAGGCAACGCTTATCGTCCATAATGTCGATTTCGGCGTCGTGCGCGTCGGTTAAGGGGCTTGCGTGCAGTACGCAGGCGGTAGGCGGTAAAAGACTTAACGTTTCTTTGGTTACGTAGTAATCGTTTCCGAAATCGTTGTCGATATACAATACGTCGCAAGTTTTTAAGGCGTCTTCTAAGTCGCTTTGGTATTTGACGGTCGTAAATTCGTTAAGATGCGTCAAAAGTTCTTGGCTCGGCTCTCTTTCTTCCGGTGCGACGAGCGTAACGTTCATTCCGCATTTAGCCATGCCTAAAAGGTGGGACGATTTTTCGTCGGCGTTTGCCAAAAAGCAGACGTTAAGTCCAGACAAACGTTTGTGACTTTCAAAGATGGTTAAAAGGTCGGAAATCGCCGTTATAGGGCTGTCTTTAAGGTAAGCGTTTACGACCGGTTCCATTTTTTTGCTTAATTTAAGAGCGTCGTCCGCAACCGAAGTTTCTACTACGAAAGCGTCGATGCCGAGTTTAGACAAAATTTCGGCAGACTCGCGCCCCGATAAAAAAGTATCTATGTTGCTTCCGCCGATAGGAATCGTCAACGGATGCCCGTTTACTTTGTCGATTGCGAGGCGGAATGTAAGCTGGGCTATACCGAGCCTTTGGTTCGTGATAAGCACGACGTGTTTGTTTTTTAAAGAATAATCGATTTCGCCGACCGATTCGGTTACTTTTAAGTGCAAGCATTTATGCAAAATTTCAAAAATATCCGTTTCGCCGACGTCGGAAAGATTGACGAGCGACCTCGACGAAAGTCTGTTTTGAGGTAAGTAATTTTCAAATTTCATTTTAAGCCTCCGAAATTTTAGGATGTCCGTTTTTCAAGAGTAATTCTTATTAATACTATTGTAACAGAAAAAAATAAATAAGACAAGCAAAGTTTGACCTAAAAAAATTTATATACCTTGCCATTAAGGTTGTTTTTTTTTGCAAAACTTGTTACAATATATAAAAAAGCAATTAAAGGCGCGATTTTACGCGAAAAGCGATTTCGCGCACGGTGAATTATGTCAACTGTTTCTATCAGAAATTTATCAAAAAAATATTCTTCGCGCCAAGCGCTTAAAGATGTTTCTTTCGAAATAGCGAATAACGAACTTACCGTTATTACGGGGCTTAAAGAAAGCGGAAAAACCACTTTAATCCGCGCGATTTGCGGGCTCGATACCATAGAAAAGGGCGAAGTCTATATCGACGGATTGCTTGCAAATAAACTCGAACCAAAAGACAGAAATATCGCTTTGGTAACTACGGCGGTTCCGCTTAATCCCAACGCCTCTGTTTTCGATAATATGGCGGTGGGACTAAAGCTAAGAAAATACCCGAAGGAAGAAATAGAATCCAAAGTTTTAAAGGCGGCGGAAATCTTGGGACTTACCGACTACGTAAGGCGTTTAACGAAGAACCTTACGCCGGGACAAAAATATAGGCTTTTATTGGCGCGCGCTATATGCCGCGAACCTAAAATCGTTATTATCGATAATCTTTTAAGCGGAGTGGAAGCCGGACTTAGAAAGGAATTAAGAACGGAAATCGTTAAGTTAAACAGACGTCTTAACATTAATTTCATTTACACGACCGATAGTCCCGTAGAAGCGCTTACTATGGCGGATAACGTTGCCTTTTTAGAAGACGGCGTTTTAACCCAATGCGGAAAGCCGAGCGTTTTATACAGCGTTCCCAAAACGCTTCCTATCGCAACCTTTTTCGGCTCGCCTAAAATTAATTTGTTTGTCGGCAACTTGGAAAAAGAAGGAGATAAGTATTTTGCAAAGTTCGAAGGCTTTAAGTTTTTAACCGATTTAACGCTCGAAGGCTTAGACGAGGGTAATTACATCGAAAAGCAAAAACCCGTTACCTTTGCCGTCCGTGCCGAGGATTTTGTCGTAACGGACGACGGCGAACTTTCCGTTAAGGTCGATGACTGTGATATGTGGTCGGAGGGTAAATATTTGGCGGTGTTATATTCCGACAAAGCCGAAACGCCCGCTTACTTTAACGCCTTTTTGAATGTCGAAAAAGCCGCCGAACTTAAACTTTCGATAAAGAAAGACCGCTTGCTTTGTTTCGACACCGAAACGGAAGAACGTATTTTTTAGTTAGTATTTTAAGGATTACAAATATGATTATTGCTACCGAAAAAATTTTGACCGAATACGACAAGATTAGCGAAAAACGAAAACGGGAAATATTAGAAACTTTCGACGACTTGACGATTTCGGGCGATGTTTATTACGTGTCGAATTCAGGCTCCGACGAAAACGACGGAAAATCTCCCGAAACGGCGTGGAAAACGCTCGATAAGGTTTCGTCGGCTTCTTTAAAACCGAATGACGGCGTTCTTTTTCGGCGCGGAGATCTGTTTCGCGGTAAAATATCGGTAAAAAACGATGTAACTTACGGAGCATTCGGCAATGGCGAAAAGCCGAAATTTTACGGCTGGAATAAAAATCTTGCCGACGAAACGCTATGGAAAAAGGTCGACAAAATACACAATGTTTGGAAAATGCAAGAAAAAATCCTCGATGTAGGGACTCTTGTTTTTAACCATGGCGAAGCTCATTCTATAAAACTAATTCCGTCATATATCGGCGGGCGTTTTGTGTGTCGTGATAACGAAGAAAAACTTTTTGATATGGCAAGCGAAATGACTCGTGATTTGGATTTGTATTGGAGTTTCGATCTCGCTTTGACGGAGATTCCTTCTCGCGGGCAAAATTTTCCCGTTCCTAAAATAGACGAAAACAGTTACGGATATGTATATTTGCGTTGCGATAAAGGTAATCCCGGTAAGGTTTTTTCTTCGATCGAAGCCTTGCCGCGACGGAATATGTTCGATGTCGGAACTGCAAATAATGTCAGAATAGATAATCTTTGTATTAAATATGTGGGTGCGCACGCAATAGGCGCGGCGGGTAAACAAATAAAGGGACTTAAAATTACGAATTGCGAGATAGGTTGGATAGGCGGTACGATTCAGCATTATTTCGGCACCGATCCTAATTATCCGCAAGGCGGCAGAGGTACCGTTACACGTTTCGGCAACGGTGTCGAGGTCTATGGCGGTTGCAAGGACTATGAAGTTTCTAACTGCTATATTTATCAAGTATACGACGCTGCAATTACTCATCAAATAACGACTTTCGGAAAGAAATACGTTGCCGAAAACGTTAAATATAAAAACAATTTAGTCGAACGTTGCGTTTATTCGATCGAATATTTTCTCGATATGACCGACGGCGATACGGAAAGTTATATGGACGGAATCGAAATCGTCGGAAACATTCTGCGTTTTTCGGGTTTCGGATGGGGACAACAACGTCACAACGTACAAACTCCCGCACACATTAAAAGTTGGAGTTACGAAAATCGTGCAAGAAATTACCGCATAGCGGACAATATTTTCGATCGTGCCGCATACGCGATGCTTCAACTCGAGGCAAAGGAAATAGAAAGCTGTCCGTGTTTAAACGGAAACACTTTTTTTCAGTATATCGGCGGAAATATCGGTCGGTACGGTGAAACTTCTTCATCGAAACTTGAAAACGTTGATTTTAGCGAAGATGCGGACTTTAAGATTCAAAATATATTCCGCGATAAAAACGCCGTAGTTATCGGTGTTAAACAAGATTGAATTCACATCTCCTTCTACGAATTTTAACACAAAAGTCTGCCTATAAGCCGATTGTCGACTAAAATACCGTGTTAACGGCAGCAATGTATTCCGTTCAGCCTCAACGTGAACGCCGATACCATCACTTGAGGTGCAGTGGAATAAAACACGATATGCCGCAACCTCTTCTACATGGCAAATGAAGGACGGTTGAGCAAAAATACTGCAATAATGCACGAAAAATGACTATTAACGCTAAAACCGCGATAAAGTTGCTTTACAAAATAAGTTTTCAATGGTAGAATAGTTATTAACAAGTTTTAGCCGTCGATATTTTTATTTGCTTGCGCTTTACGCGAGTGTTTACGGCAGAGAATAAACCACTAATACTATTTAAAGAACAAAACGAAAGAACTATCTAATAAGGTAAAAAGGTGACAGATATGACGAATGTAATGGAAGTGCTTAAGGCACGCGGATTTTTAAAGCAAACGGTTAACGGCGAAGATTTGGAAAAACTTCTTTTAGAAAAGCCCGTTACTTTTTACGTCGGGTTCGATCCTACGGCGGATTCTTTGCACATCGGACATTATATTCCAATTATGGCGATGGCGCACATGCAAAGGGCGGGACATCGCCCCATTTGCCTTTTCGGCGGCGGAACTGCCATGGTAGGGGATCCTTCGGGAAGAACCGATATGCGTTCGATGCTTTCTAAAGAACAAATTGCCAATAATATAGAACATTTTAAAGTTCAAATGGCACGTTTTTTGGACTTCGAAGGCGAAAACGCCGCCATTATGGTTAACAATGCCGATTGGCTTTTGAACCTTAATTACGTTGACTTTTTACGCGATATCGGCGTTTGCTTTTCGGTTAACCGCATGCTTACCGCCGAGTGTTTTAAACAACGTCTCGAAAAAGGGCTTAGCTTTTTGGAATTCAATTACATGCTTATGCAAGGGTACGATTTTTATCGTTTGCATCAAGATTACGGTTGCATGCTTCAAGTCGGCGGCGACGATCAATGGTCAAATATGCTTGCGGGCGAGGATTTGGTAAGAAGAAAATGCGGTAAGGACGTTTACGCGCTTACCTGCACCCTTTTACTTACGAGCGAAGGCAAAAAGATGGGCAAGACCGCTAAGGGTGCTTTATGGCTTGACGAAAACAAGACTACGCCTTACGAATTCTATCAATATTTCAGAAACGTCGAGGACGCTAAGGTTGCCGAGTGTATGAAACTTTTGACCTTTATGGACTTAGACGAGATAGAAGAACTTACCAAGTATAAAGACGAGCGCATTAACGCCGCAAAAGAAAGACTTGCATACGAAGTTACCAAGCTTGTACACGGTGAGGAAAAGGCTTCCGCCGCGAGAAAACAGGCACAAGCGGCTTTTTCCGGCAATGCCGACGATATGCCTACCGTCGAAGTCGAAAAAACTAATTTCATCCCCGATATTATGGTCGCCGCGGGTATTACCAAGTCGAAAGGCGAAGCGCGTACTTTGATTGCGGGCGGCGGAGTTTCCGTCAACGATACGAAAGTTACCGATTTAACTTTGAGCGAAGAAGTTCTATCTAACGGCGAGTTCGTTCTTCACAAAGGCAAAAAAGTCCACGTTAAAGTCATTTTAAAATAATCTAATGTTGTTTTTTATAACGCTGCATTGTTCTACGCTTTGCGGCGTTTTTTGTTTTGCGTTTTTCGACGATTTTCTTTGTTGTTTGATTGCGACGTTTTTCTTTGTAAGGGAAAATCTCATTGCAAACTGCACATTGTTAGGCAATGGGAAGTGGCACGAAGTGCTGAAAGGGTTAAGAAGTTTGAGCCTTCGCGCATATAAAAGAAATCTGCCAACTTTCGACTGTATTGTGCAAAGGAGGTTCCGACGTAGTCGGTGAGTAGTAGTGCGGAATCACCGACTATTTTAAAAAAGTCCGTCTATAAGCCCGTTATCGGCTAATAATAACAATGGATTTATTGTGACACGGCAAATTTTGTAACTGTTTGCTGCCTTGCTAAGCTGCATATGGCAATCCTTTTATTGCAAAAGTGACGCTCCCTTATAAAAAACCGCCTTTACGCGAGGAAGAGTGTAAGGTGCGCCGAAAAAACACAAATAAAATGGCGGAGCCGTTTTCGGCTCCGCCACTGTCATATTTAATTGTAAATTTGTCGTTAAATGTATGTTTGTTATAAAATTGTCAAGCGTTAAGCGTTTTCGGCGCTTATGCTTTTGCTGTCTTTATAATAAACAATGAATTTAGCGTTATCGTCTTTCCAATTTTTAGCCTTCGTTATTGCTTTCCATTCTTCCGCCGTGCCTTCGGTAAAATCGATTTTTACAAGTTTGTCGCAGTAGCGGAAGGCGTATTCGTCGATTGAAGTTAAACCGACGGAAAGAGTTACGTTTGTAAGTTCGGCACAGTTTTCGCACATTCCCACGCTGAGTTTAAAAACGCCGCGGCGAATCAGTACGTTCGTTAGTTTTTCGCACCACTGAAAAGCGTATTCGCCGATTTCGGTTACTTGGTTAGCGGCGTTTGTGCCGCCGGTGCGGATTTCTACGCTTTCTAAGTTTTTGCAATTATAAAAAGCATAGCTACCGACCGACATTACGTTGTCGGGGATTTTGACCGACGTAAGTCCGTCGCAATACGCAAAGGCGTAATTGCCGATTTGTTTTATGCCGCTCGTGAAGTTTATACTCGCCAATTTTTTACACGATTCGAAAGCGTAATCGCCGATAAAGGACAGATTGTCCGCAAGGTGTACCGTCGCAAGATTTTCGCAGTTGGCAAAAGTATATTTTTCGATCGCCTTTATGTTTTCGGGAATTGTTATGGTTTGAAGGGCTTCGCAAGCATAAAAAGCGCTGCCGGCGACGATTTTAGTGTTTTCGTTAATTTTACAAGAAGTTTTGGTATCGCTTTGAAACTTTATCAAAGCAAAATAGGAATTGGAGGAGGTGCCCAAATACCAAGCGTCGTCGAATTCGTTAAACTGCAAATTTTCGCACCCGTCAAACGCAAACGCGCCGATTGACGTTACGCTTGCGTGAAGCGTTACGCTTTTTAAACTCGGTACGCAATAAAATGCGTAATCGCGGATTTCGGTAATCGTGCTCGGTATAACCAAGTTTCTTAACAATTTTTTGTTTACGCATAAATTTTTAGCGTAAGCCGTCGGGTTAGCACCGTATCCGAATTTTATGCCGAGCCAAGTTTCGATATCGTTTACGTATACGTTTTCAACGGCGTAGCAATAACGGAAAGCGAAGTTGTCTATCGAATCCACAGCCCCCGCTATCGTTACGTTTTTCAGCATCGTGCAATATTCGAATGCGTGTTCGCCGACGGAAAGTTCGGCATTTCCTAAGAAAGTCAAACTTTCGAGTTTTGCACACATATAAAAGGCGTAAGCGCCGACGGACTTTACGGATGCGGGAATTACGACTTCTTTTATCGGTAAAATATCGTCGTTTGTTTTTGTTGATTCTTGCGAAAAGGCGTCTTTGGCGATTTCTTGTACCGGCTTACCGTTATATGCGGACGGAATGACGAATCTCGTGCGTGTTTCGCTTCCTATACCGGTGACGACGTAATAGGTTTCGTCTTCGCTTAACTCAAAGTCTAAGTCCGTCGCTTCGGTAACGGCGGGTTCGCCGCAAACGATGCAGACATCGTTGACGTAGTTGTGGGCACCGTACTCGGTCATCGTTACGTCGATACGGCTTTCGCACCTTATGCAGTGATGAGATTTTTCGCCTTGGTCGAGGCACGTCGCTGCTTTGTCTATCGTCCATTCGTTAGAATATTCATGGCCTAAAGCCTTGGCTTCGTCGGCTGTATAACTTTCGCCGCATGCGCAAGCGTAGGTTGTGTAACCGTTTTCGGTACACGTTGGCGCGGTGACCGTCGATGTGTAGGCGTGACCTTTTGCATCGACGTAACTGTCGGTGTAACTTTCGTTACAATCGCAGGTGTGGATGGTGTAGCCTTTTTCGGTACACGTAGGGCTGACGATTACGTTCGTGTAACTGTGCTTGTGGCTGCAAGCGGTAAAAAACGTAAGCACGGACGTAAGACAGAAAATCGCTAAAAGGGCAACAATCGCTTTCTTTTTCATTTCCTTACTCTCCTTATGACAATAAAAAAAAGTGCCGCCCTCAAAAGATAGAGCGACACTGACACAGTGCCAAATGTTTTGCGGGTTGCGACACCAACAGAAAATATCTTTACAGAAGATTAATATGTATAGCAAAACCGTGTACACTTATGTCCGATAAGTATACTTCTGCAAAAATATTAAGTTGGAATCGCATTTTTATTGTAACACCTTTGAAAAAATATGTCAAGGTTTTGAAAAGATGTATTAAACGTTTTTTGACGAAGATATCAAGAATTTCCTTCGTATAAAGATGTTGAATTTTTTAATATACCCTAAGTTGCTTTACAAAAAGAAGCCGAAATGGTACAATTAATAAGTCTTAAAGGGCGGTTTAATCGGGTTATTTACTTTTTGCAGTGGAAAATAAAATCGGTTGATTACATAATAATTATATAATTCGCATGCACCTATATGATAAGGAAACGTTATGGAAAGTTTTTTATCGGTTGAAAAGAACGGAAATATTGAAACGGTAATAGAGCGTTCTCGGTTTATAACGCACGTTTTTTACGTCGAAACCGAAGCCGTGGCACGCGCGAATTTAGATAAATTGCGTAAAAAATATTCGGACGCTACCCATAATTGCTATGCCTATATCACCGACTTCGGTTTAACGACTAAATCGTCCGACGACGGCGAGCCTTCCGGTACTGCGGGCGTTCCTATTTTAGAAGTTTTAAAAAACAAAAAACTCGTTAACGTTTTGGTTGTGGTAACGCGTTATTTCGGTGGTGTTAAATTAGGCGCGGGCGGGCTTGTAAGGGCGTATTCGGGCGCTTGTCGCGACGCTGTAACGGCGTGCGGCGTAAGGGAGTTTTTTGTTTGTGATTTAATGACCGTGACGGTCGGGTACGAGGAGTTAAACCTTTTAAAACGTGAAGTTTTGCCGCTTTGTTACAAAGTTGTCGATACCGAGTATTTAAATGAAGTAAAAGTTACCGTCGCTGTTAAAAAGTCGGGCTATAAGCCGTTTATCGATAAATTTAAGTCGATTTTTTACGATAAGGACGTAGTAAAAACAGGGGAAGATTATTATTAAAATGAAGCAAATAACCGATATTGTTCCTCAAAAAAACGATAAAAAAAGGGTTAGTTTATATATTGACGGAGAGTATTTTTCGGGCGCGCAAAAAATAGTTTTGCTTGCCGAAAATTTGCACGTGGGCGATTACGTCGACGATAAAAAACTTGCCGATATATTGGCTGAGTCCGAATACGACGCTTGCTTTCAAAAAGCGTCCGCTTACGTTTTAAAGGGCGGGCATACGGTAAAGCAAGTTGCCGGCTATCTTAAAAATAAGGGCTTCGACGGAAAAATCATCGCTAAAGTTATCGATAAATTGCAAGATTACGGCTACCTTGACGATGGACAGTTTGCAAAAACTTTCGTCGAAACAAAAAGCCAAAAGCACGGCAAACGCCTTTTGGAAGTCGAACTTAAACAAAAAGGCGTCAGCGATAAGGACATTGCCGCTGCTATAGATTGCGTTCGTGACGAAGACGAAACAGCCTACTTAATCGGCAAAAAATATATTAAAAACAAACCGCTCGATTTAGAATTAAAACAAAAATGTTTCCGCTACGTGTTATCCAAAGGGTTTTCTTATGACAGCGCAAAGTTCGCGATAGATAAACTCGAACGCGAAAACGAAGATTATTAATTATGAAAATAGTAACTTTAAAATCCGTTTCGTCGACGGAAGATTACATCCGCAAAATACTTAAAAAACAGCAAAAAACGCGCGAGGACGTCGTTGTTATCGCCGAAACGCAAAAAAAAGGAAGAGGGACGAAAGGTCGAAGTTTTTCTTCCTTAAAAGGCGGCGTTTATATGTCGTGTGTACACTTTTATAGCGGCTTACCTGCGGCAAAAGCTTTCGAAATCAATAAAAATATTTCGGTTGCCGTCGTAAAAACCTTGTTATCCTTCGGCGTAGAGGCAAAAATCAAGTGGCCGAACGATATTTACGTTAACGGTAAAAAGATTTGCGGTATGCTTATAAACAACAGTCTTGTCGGTGATTTCGTCGACTATACGGTGCTCGGAATAGGCATAAACGTCAATAACGACATTCCCGAAGATTTAAAGGATATAGCAATCTCTTTAAAACAAGTTTTAGGCAGAAACATCGACGAAAAATCTGTTGCCGCTACGTTTTTATATAATCTTCAAAATCCCGAAAAAGTCGACCTATATGCTCGTTATTCGCTTGTTTTGGGTAAAAAAATAAAAGTTTTTCCGCAAAACGGCGAGCCTTATTGTGTCGTCTGCGAAGAAGTTTTACCGGACGGAAGGTTAAAACTATCGGACGGCAGGATTCTTACTTCGGAAGAAGTTTCGGTTAAGACCGATTAAGTCTTAAACCGTCAGTTTGTTTTGGAGATTTTTTAATTCGAACGTCGTCGAAAATATATAATTAAAACGCCGATAACGGGCTTATAGCTTGACTTATCGACGTTTTTTGTTATATTAGAGTAATGATTGCGCTTCTTGTAAAATTTCTGCGGCGCGGGCGTTGGCTTTTTTACGCCAATTGGCGTAAGTTTCTTCGCTGACTTTTTTCTTTTTGGACGTAACGACTAAATAAATTACGCCTGGGATTATCCACATACATAATAAGATAAACGCTAAGAAACCGTTTGCGCCGCGATAAACGCTCGGCTTGCTGCGTAAAATAGAATAATACTCGTTTTCAAGTTTAACCAGTTGATTGTAATTCGGATGATTCTTTTCACGATTAAAAACTAATTTTACATAATGTTCTTTAGTGGTAACGTTATATATTTCATCGCCGCGGCGTTCTAAATGCGAATCGGTGTTGTTTATTTCCTGACTTGATACAAATTGCCAACCGAAATTTTGCCATAATTCAATAGTGGATTCTTCGTTTGCGGGTGTGACTTGTATTGATTTTATCTCTAACATAATAGTACTCCTGTTTTTTTATTTTTGTTAGTGTGTTAAAAACGAACGGCTTGTGTTAGTAATATTTATCTCTTCTCCTCATAGTGCTCCTCCGAACTTTTTTACGGCGCCGTTGTCGTGTTATATCTTTATGTAAAAAAGAACACAAATACACAATTACTATGTTATACATAATAAAACGTTGCCTTTGACATTATTATACACTGTGCCACACGTAATGTCAATTAAATTTGGGTAGTAAAATATTATGTATAACAATAAATTTTACGGAGAGTGCCTTTTTATGACTATTGACCGCGATGAAATAATAACGCGTATCGGGATAATAAGAACGCGTGCTAAGATTAGCGCAAGGGCATTAAGTCTTGCCGTTAATAAAAATCCCGCGTATATAAATCAAATGGAATCGACGCGTTCGTTCGAGCCGAGTCTTTCAACCCTTTTAGAAATTTTAGAAGTTTGCGGCGTAAGTCCGGAGGAATTTTTTTATTACGACATTGACGCTTACAAAAAGGATAAAGAATTGATTGATTTTTTTGCAACGCTATCTTTGAAACAGAAAAACGCCATATTGAATCTTTACGAAAAGTAATAATTGGTTTTTTTAGGGTGATTTTCGTAAAATTCCTTATTTTTGCAAGAAAAAATCAAAAAATACGAAAAAACATTACGCAATTTATTGAAAAATTTTCTATTTTAATATATAATAGAAAAGGTACGGTCGAAATTCGGCTTTTTCTATGCGGCGAACCCGCTAAAAGTTGTTTTCTTCCGTAATTTATTAAGAAAAAAATAATATAGATAGGATGGATAATTATGGGAATTTCTACTTCCAACA
>CAYNYV010000032.1:0-17014 GCA_964401515.1 uncultured Christensenella sp. | reverse complement strand
GAAGCCCATGAAGTTTTACATACTTCGTATACGCCGAGAAAGAAATATTAATTTGTCATAAAAGTTCGTTCTGATTTATCGTATTTGTTCTATTCTTTGCAAAACGATATATTTGTCGATTGCGCAAGTATTTTACGGATTGTCGGAAAAATTAGATCGTAAAATTAACAATTTAACTTTTTTGCGTAAACGACGTGCCCGAAAACGGGTGCGTCGTTTTCAGTAAAATAATTTATAGAAGTTTCCGCCTACTTTTAATTATGAATATCGGAAGGCGGATAGGGGATATTTTTTTAGTAGAATAATAACGGTGATACAACATTTTGCTGTGAGGATTTTTAAAAAAAGATAACAAAATAATTTTTTGTTTTATAGATTTTCGGTAAACAGTGATGTTTTAAATATGTTTTATCTTACTGCTTTTTTTTCAAAAAACGCTGATAATCGACCTATAGGCGGACTTTTTGACGAAAAGTTCGTTCAAAAAAGCGTTTTAATCAAACAAAACGAGCCCTTCCTTTTGATGTTGCGGCGTCGGGTATAACGACGAATGAGGCAAACGCCTAAACGTTTATATTCTTTGTGTGCCTTGCATCGGATTTTACAATTTCGCAAGTTCATTTTGTGTAAGGGCGCATTATGATAATCTTTCAGTATGATGAAGGATGAATCATACGAAAGAAAAAAAAGAAAATTTTATTTTTTTCGGTAAATTATGCATTATATATTGTATAGCGCGCGTGTAAGGAGTTGACATCGGACAGACTTTGTGATACAATCGTGAAGAAAAAGTGTGCGCCAAAAAATATTTTTTTAATTTTTTAAAAAATTTTTTAACTTTTTTCAAACGAATCGGCTTCCCAAAGTATATAATAAGGGTACAAAGTAGAATTCGATTAAAAATTTATCTAAGGAAGAACGTTTTAGGACAAATTATGACGTTTATGTATTACGCCGTCTGCGGCGGAATTGCCGTTTTGGCAACATTGGCGGTTATTCTTATCAACCGTTTCAAAAAAGATAAGACAGACTTAATATTAAAAGCCCTATCGATAGGGCTCATCGCGGCATTCTTTTTCCGCTATATGATGGGTGACGAGGCTATTCGCAAAGTTGATTATTGGTCGCCCGTACCCGCGTTAGATACAAAATCGAAAGTCCTTCTCGGACTTGTGCAAGTTTGGCTATCCTACGCCGCGGTAATGCTCGTTATATTAGCGCCCTTTTTCAAGATAAAAATATTGCCTGCCCTTGTCGGGTTTGTGGCAATACCTACCTTTTTACTGAATTACGTATGCCTTGGCAACTATGCTAACGCGATAATCGGTGAAAACGCGCTTTCCGTGTTTGATTTAAGGACATTAATACTCGTTATCGAAACGGGGCTGGGGCTTGGGTTCTCGGTCGGGTACACGATAAAAAATCGCGATAGCATTTTATTAAAAGGGAAAGATTGGATTTGGTTCGCGCTTAGCGTCGTCGGTATGATACTTGCGACGATACAGCCCTATTATCCCAAGATAATGTTCGACGCCACGCAAATTCAGTTCAAACCCATGGATATGAACTATTATCACAGGCTACTGATATATCCCGCGTTCATAATCCCCGTGGTTGTGTATTTATTGTTACAGAACAAAACAGAGGACGCAAAGCGTTTTGCCATGCTGTATTACAGTTGGTCGGCTCTTGTAATGTTCTCGTACAACCATAAATTTGCCGATTTCGTCGGCGACGGTTGGGTAACGGCATTACCTTTGCACCTATGCAATACCGCGCTTTACGTAATGCCTATCTGTCTTACGTTTAGGTTCAAAAAACTTTTCTATTTTACCTATTTTATCAACGTATTAGGCGCGTTTTTGGCGATTACGATGCCCGACACGGGCGATAAGCTTATATTAACGACTAATATTTGCGAATTCTATTTAAGCCATTATCAAGCCTTCTTTATGCCGCTACTTGTAGTCGGGCTCGGATTATTCCGTCGTCCGCGGCTTAAAGAATTCAAATACAGTATGGTGGCGTTCGTCATATACTTTGCGGCGATGCTTATCGTAAACGCATGGTTTTCGAACTACGACGAAAGCGTAAATTACTTCTTTATAAACGGCGATTTCATTCCCGATAAATTCGGTTCTTTCGGAATGGGACTTTTAAAGATTACCTGGGAATTCGATATCGGCTCGCTACACTTCAAATTTTATCCCTTATTCCAAGTAATCTTTTTCGGTGTTTACTTTGCGGCGGCGTTCGGAATGTGGTTTATTTACGAACTTGGTTACAACGTAATTTCCGGTTGGCAGGACGTTGCGCGTCGCAGCAAAAAAATCAAAGTTGACAGGCTTGCCGTCGAATCAAGACTTCAAGGAAGAAGCATAGAGGAACCTATTTCTATGGAGAATACAAACAAACTTATTTTGAAAAACTTCACTAAACGTTACGCAAAATCCGACGTATATGCCGTAAAAGACGCAAATTTAGAAGTTTGCGGCGGTGAAATTTACGGATTTTTAGGTCCCAACGGCGCAGGTAAGTCAACTATCATAAAAAGTATAGTCGGTATACAAACGATAACCGACGGTGCTATAGAAGTTTGCGGATACGACGTTGCAAGCCAAAGCGTACAAGCCAAAATGCAAATAGGTTTCGTGCCCGACCATTACGCGTTGTATGAAAAACTTACAGCAAGGGAATATATAAACTATATTGCCGACCTTTACGAGGTATCTAAAGAAGACCGCGAAGAAAGATTAAACAGATTCATTAAACTTTTTGAATTCGAAACTGCGATAGACAACCAAATTAAGACTTATTCGCACGGTATGAAACAAAAAGTCACCATAATGTCGGCGCTTATCCACAATCCCAAAGTTTGGATTTTGGACGAGCCTTTGACGGGGCTCGATCCCAACAGTATATTCCAAGTTAAGGAATGTATGAAGCAGCACGCAAAAGAGGGAAATATCGTATTCTTCTCGAGCCACATCATCGACGTTGTCGAACGTATTTGCGATAAAATCGCAATCATCCGTAAAGGTCAGATACAGTGCGTCAAGGACGTGCACGAAATGGAAAGAAACGGCGAAAGTTTAGAGGCTTTCTATATGCAGACGATCAACGGCAGCGTTGTAGAGCCTATAGCGGTCGAAGGAGAATAGAATGAACGCTTTTTCCAAACTTAAGCCGCTTGTTATGATGCAGCTTAGGGACAAACTCGATTTTTCCTTTACGCAGAATACGAGGAGTCTTATTTTAAAGATAGCAATCGAAATCATTAAATTCGTTGCCGTAACCGCTGTATTCTATTTATTGTTTTTCATTTGTCGATTGCTCGGCGTTTTCCGTCCCGCCGGCGTTATCCCCGACACGGTCGTAAACGTTATATTCGTCATAATCCAGATTTTATCGCTTATAACTTGTACGGTCGGGCTCGTTAACGCCCTATATATGACTGCGGACAATAAAGTATTGCTTACTTTGCCGACCTCGGCAACGATGACGTATACGTCCAAATTGGTGGTATACTTTATATTCGAACTTAAAAAGAATTTCACTTTTACCCTTCCGATGTTCTTGGCGTACGGCATTTTAAGCGGCGCGGTGTGGTATTATTATCCGTGGATATTGTTTTGCTTTGTATTGGTATCGCTTTTGCCCGTATCTATGGGCGCAGTATTGAGTATTCCCGCATTGTGGATCGCTACTTTTATAAAGCAACATAAACTTTTGCAGTTTTTGCTTATAATCTTGTCGGCGGCAGCCGTAACTTACCTTTTGGTACGCGTAATCAACTTAATCCCGTCCGATATAAACATAATCGCGCAATGGGGGGCGATATCCCAAAAAATTACAGACTTTTTGTCGAATTTTTCCGACGTTTTCGCACCGTATTATTACCTAACGAAAATGATGGTCGGAAGCCAAGCAAGAATATCTTCCACGCTGTTTATGTCGGATACCTTTTTAACGGCGATAATATTTATTGCTTCGCTTGCGGCGATACTCGGCTTGTCGTTCTTGATTGCAAAACCGTTATTTATAGTAATGGCGTCTAAACAGTTCGAGTTCGAAAAGGCAATCGTTCCGCCTAAAAAGAACCGCATTCACAAAAAATACGTCGCTCCTTATGCGGAAAGTTTATTGATGAATTTAAGAAGCACGCGTTTTATAATCGACACGATAATACAACTCGTCGTTCCCGGTGTGGCTATTTTACTGCTTAACCGCGTTTACGCCGCAATGAACGTCGATTACACGGGCGAAGTCATGACAAAAGCCTTTAACTTCCTTGTAATGCTTATATTGGTCGTTTCCTTTAACAACGAATACGCGACCGTATATAGCAAGGAAGCAAGTGCGCGTAATCTTATAAAAACCCGCCCGATTAAGCCAATACACGTTTTGTTCGGAAGAATATTTGCAAGAATCGTTACGATTTTGCTATCGGTCGGCGGCGTGCTTGCGGCATACCTTACGGCGTCTGCTACGCTAATTTCGAGGACGGAAATCATTTTAATGACGATTATAACGGCATTTACCGCACTTATGCACCTAATGTGGTGTGCCGAGCTCGACGTTATGCACTCTTGTGCCGACCAATACGCGACGGTAGGGCTTCAGTACGACAGTCCTAACGAGCGTACGGCAACTTTAATCGGCTTTTTGGTTTCTGCATTGTTCGCTTTTTTGTATTACGGGCTTTCCGATCGCGGAACGATGCACTCGTTAAAGTCTTTGCTTGCCGTTTCGATTGTTTTGACCGTTTATAGGGTATATATGTTTATTACCCGCGCAAAATTATATTTTGTGGAGAATTAGCCTATGAAAAAATCCACCGTATTGATTTTAATAGTAATTTACCTCGGTTCGATTTTTATCGTCGGCGTTTACGGTCTTAAAGCAAGGGCGGGTAACGAGGTTGTTTATTGCGAAAAAATAACCCCGACTAAAATAACTTTTTCCTCGGGCGATGTTTTAACGGGCGACGATATACAGTTTGACGAAGCCTCCAATATGTATATAGCAAAAATTTCTCGCAAAAAATACACCGACGGCTTAACCGTTACCATCGAATACGCATTTACCCCCGCAGATTTTACCTATAACACAAAAGAATATATCGAAATAATCGATACTACTCCTGTTTCCGAGGTGCCTTCGCCCGCGACGATCGGCAGCGACGGTAAGATAGTGTTTTCTAGAAAGGACTCTTTTTACGTAACATTTACAGTAAAAGATCGCGGAACGGGTAACGCCGAAATGACGATTTGTATTGCGTTCGGCAAATAGCCGTTCTGCCCGTTGCCGCCCACTTGCAGACGAGTGCGGCTTGAGATAATAAAAGGCGCCCCTATGCAAGGGGTAATTCCCTTACGAAGGGAAATGTCAACGCAGTTGACAAAGGGTTTGCCGTCCGCGGCGAGCGACTGAGGGGCTGTCAAAAACCGCAACATTTAACCCTCATAAAAACATTTTATAACTTTCGAAATTCATTTTTCAAATGAAAAAATAAATTAATATTTAGGAGTAAACCATGAAAAAAACATTTACGCTGTTACTTAGCCTTGTTATGGCTTGTGCGTTGTCTTTAACCCTTTTAACGGGTTGTGCCGCAAAGGCCGTATCAATCGAAGTCGTCGAGCCGAAAACCGAATATTATGTCGGCGACGAAATCGATTACGACAATCTTTCTGCAAAAGTAACTTATGACGACGACACCGTAAAAGAAGGCACCGTAAAGTCGCTTAACCTTGCCGTCAAAGCAAAAGCCGACCTTTCTAAGGCGGGCGAAACTTCTTACACCGTAGCGTTAGGCGTGATTACGTGCGAAGTAAAATTAACCGTCAAAGAAAAAGTTGAGGAATCGAATGTAACTTCTTTAAAAGTTGTCAATCCGAAAACCGAATATTACGTCGACGACGAAATCGATTACGATTCGATTACCGTCGAAGTATCGTATAAAGACGGCACGTCGATAACAAAGACCGTTAAAGAACTTAACGCTACGGTATCGAAAGCCGACCTTTCCAAGGAAGGTTCGACGTCATATACCGTTACTTTAGAAGGAAAATCCGATACCGTAGAAATAAACGTAACGTATAAGCCCTTCGTCATGAGCGTGCGCGAACCTGATTTCTACAGAACTTACAGAATCAAGTCACAAGAAAGAACGGGTGCCGAAACGGTCGGCGATTTCAGAAAAACGGGTGAAGTCTACGAAGTCGGTAACGCCAACAAATTCATTTACCGTCCTTCTATACTCGCGGAGGACGCAGACGGAAAAAACGTAACTATATCTAACGTTGCCACTACCGTAAAAGTTTACGAAAAGGAAAGTAAATCGGCTGAATATAAATTGGTCCCCGATACAGATCTCGCAGGCATCGTTGCAATTAGCGACAATACTTATAAATTCACCGAAGAAGCCGCCGGTAAGTATTACAAACTTGTCATAACGCCTGATGAAACAGTATACGACATTGACGAAGATATGACCGCAGAACTTACCGTTGAATTCGTCGTTGTCGGCGGAGGCTACAACGTTTACGACCAATTGGGCTTATCCGTTATGAACGATTTAAGTTCTCGTCATTGGGCAAAAGATATTTGGAAATGCGACATCGACGCAAACTACAATTTGACCGCGAGAAGCGATTCGCTTAAACTCGAAGCGGACGATAAGTATTTGTGCGAATACGTCGGCAAGATCGACTGGGTTATTTTACACGCGTCGATCGAACTCGATGCCGACCAAATGCCCGATTACTACTTCTGGACGGAAGACACCGAAGGTTATAAATCGGCATACGCCGAACTTGCTGCATTTCCCGAACAGCAAAAACTTTTAAAAGGTTCTTTGCGCGACGGCGTTGGTAACGGCATACATTTCACCGTAACAAACGTTGTAAGCGACAGCAACAGATGGGCTTCTCAACTCGGCTACGGCCTTAATATGCAAAAAGCCTTCTTCAGCACCTATAGCGTAAGCGTTTCGGGTAACTATAACGGCATAACCGTTCCTAAAACCGATTCAAAAGGCGGAAGAAGATTATACGCTTATCTCGATTACGAAAAAGCAACCGCTAACCCGACGACGCATTGGCAAGTATTCCAGATGTATCAAAGTTATGCGGAAGGAAAGGAATCTAAAGCCTTTACCATAAAAAACATCGCTATGACTGGTAACGGCGGTCAAGATACCACTGCCAATTTCGCACCTGCATCCCTTACCATGTATAACTGTTTCGGCAGCGACGTAACCATATCTAACGTTAACGCAAACGCTTTCTATGTTAACATTACTTGCGACGCATATAAGACCGATACCGTTAAAACGGGCATTAAGGCAGACAACACTAAACTTTACGACGCTTACAGCAATATGTTCTTCTTGTGGCGTGCAAACGTAACCGTTACCAATTGCGAATTCGTCGGTGCGGGCGGTCCCTTGTTTATTTTAAGCGACGGCGAAAATACGAAAACCGATAACGACGACGGCGGTGCCTTCTTAAAGGTCGACACCAAGTCTAAACTCGAATCCTATTCCACCGGCGGCGAAAGTTGGTACAAACTTTACAACGCGCAATCTTTAATAGGGTATATTAAAGGCGATATGGAACATAAAGTGTTCAACAATGTCGGTAAAACCGTTCGTTTTTCCAAAAATACAAACGGTACGTACACTCCTTTCACTAACAACACCACCGGCGATGAATATGTTAACGTAATAGCCGCAATCATTTGCGACCCGGGCGATTTAATGAAAGGTCTTAACAACGAAAAACTTATCGTCCGCGGCAAATACCAAACCGTTGACGAAGACGGCACCGTTGTAGAAGAGTTTAATACTCGTAACCAATATGTAAAAAATCTTTCGGCGGCGGTAGGAATGGACGGAACTAAGTTTGCTCCTATATTCCAAACGGGCAACCTAATGACTTTTACGGATATGACTAATCTTTACACTTGGGGTGCTTCGGGTCAGCAACTTTTCGATGCAACAACTGACGGTTTAAGTTGGTTCACCGATACGCACGAAAAACTTGCTATTTATATGTCGGCAGGTTCTCAGTCGGGTTCCGCAAACGCGCCTTACTTCGGCGTAGTCGTCGGCTCCGCTCACTTCGACAAATAATCCGCCTAACTTTACAAGGCTCGCCTTGTAGAATAGCGCACATTCTAAGCCTCCCTTGTCCGCAAGGGAGGCTTAAACTATATTTCTGTGTAAGATTATCATTTAACTTTTTCTGTTGTCCCTATACAAGAATTTTTATCCAACTTTGCAAGGCTTCTCTGTACAAGAATGTTCATTTTACTTTTCTTGTTGCCCCTGTACAAAGGGGTAACGCCATTGATAAGAGAGTTGTCGCATATGCGACAAAGGAATTGCCGTGTGCGGCGAGTAACTCCGACGAAGTCGGTGGGGGATTGACGAATATGTTTGATTTGTTTTGTTAAAGCAATTTAATAAAAAACGTCGGTAGATTTACCGACGTTTTTTATATACTTAAATTTGTCGCCTCTGCGTAAGGAAAGGTGTCGACGAAGTCGACGGAAGGGTTGTTGTTATAGGTTTGCCTCATAAGAGAGCTGTCGCGTAGCGACTGAGAGGTCTAAAAGGCCCCTTTGACCGCAAGGGCGATTCCTTTAGTAAGGGAAATGATGCATACGCGACAAAGGAATTGTCGTGTTCGGCTGAGCAACTCCGACGAAGTCTGTGTGGAATTGATAAAACAAAGTTAAAAACTTTGCAACATTAAAAAATCTTTCAGTTTAATATGTTTTACATTACTTGTCGAATAGTCGACATCATCATTCGTAATAATGATTTTTTGCGAAAGGTTATCAATATTTTTAAATGCATTAAATTCTCGTTGATAAGTTTTTTCTTCGGCTATGCTGTACGCTACTTGCACATAATATTGTTTCGCGTCTTTAATTGCTAAAAAATCAATTTCCTTGCCGCCGTTGTTATAAACGTAAACTTTATAACCCATGTAAATCAATTCGTTATAAACGATATTTTCAAGGTTATGCGTAAGGTCAAAACGATTATCCATGCAACGGATGGAATTAAAGCATACATCGGCGTCGTATAACTTGTAATAATAAGCAAGTTCTTTTTTTGTTTTCGGTGAATATTGTTTGATGGTTTCAATGATATATGCTTCTTCCAAGTAACCGAGATATTTCATTATCGTATTTATCGAGCAACTTGTATGTTCTTGTTTTATATAATCGCGAATGGAATTAGCCGAAAAAATACGGCTATTACTGCGTAAAATAAAGTTAACTAAACTTTTGAACAAACTTTCTTTTCGTATTTTATAGCGTCTTATTAAGTCGTTGATAACGATTGTATCGTCCAAATCGTTTAAGTATCTGGTTTGTGCTTGCGAAGAGGTGAATTCAAATCTTTTGGGAAATCCTCCCCAAATAAGATAATCGGTAACCGAAACTTCTTTTTTAAGTTCATTACAATACTCGACGATTTCTTTATAAACGAAAGGTCTTACTCGAAAGGCAACGTATCTACCTGATAGTTCTTTTGTGAATTCGCTTGACAAAAGTTTAGAGTTCGAGCCCGTTATAAATATGGAATAATCGTATAATCTCAGTGTTTTGCAAGCGTCTTGCCAACCGTTAAGCGTTTGAATTTCGTCGAAGAATAAATAGCATTTTCCTTGCTTTTTGTTTTTTTCGACGTAAGAAAACAACTTGTCTGCACTTGTTATGTTCGACGATATTTTTTTATCTTCGAAGTTAAGATAAATGATATTGTCCGTTTTTTTCGAAATTTCTTTGATAATTTGTTCCATAATTACCGATTTGCCGCATCTTCGGATGCCCGTAATTATTTTTATTAAATCCGATTCATAAAACGGACGAACTTGTTCGATATAATGTTCTCTTTGAATCATTTTGTCACCTCGTCTATAATTGTACAGGAAGTTTTTCTCTTTGTCAATAAAATTATTCAGTATACTGAAAGATTTTTATATTATTGCAAAAACTTTTCAGTAGTATTGAAAGATTTTCTTTATTAAATAAAAATTGTTCACTATACAAGGTGTATGTTACAATGTGACAATTCTTTTTCATATTGATTATTTTGCATTCTATATAACCGAAAAGGTTATATCGTTTATCTGGCAGGGGAGACGCGATTCGAACGGCTTAACGAATGCTACGCATTGAAAGCCGTTAGCCTAATAATTATATGATTTGCACGCTTACGCGTGTGGGGTTGCGTGTCCGTCGCTTTATGCAAACAAAAAACGATATAACCGAAAAGGCTATATCGCTTATCTGGCAGGGGAGACGCGATTCGAACACGCAACCTACGGTTTTGGAGACCGCTACTCTACCGTTGAGCCACTCCCCTAAAAAGTAACGATAAGATTTTATATCAAACTTAAATAATTGTCAACGAAATTTAAGGGCTTTTTCGCAAATTGAGTAAAAATGCTTTATTTTTCTCGTTTTTTCGCCGTTTGACCTTTCAAAACAGCGATATTTATCAGATAAGAAAATTCTTCGGCGAGGGGATTGAAAATAATTCTTTTTACCAAAGCGTTTTAAAACTGCATTTTTCGGTAAACAAAAAATAATTCTGTAATCGTTGTTACAAACGGAAAAGTCGTTGTTTCGGCGGTAAAAAACTTCTCTTTAATTAAAATTTCGCCAAATAACCGTTACCGCTTGCAAAGATGAAAATTTTAGTGTACAATATACGTATGAAACAAGTAACGATATATACCGACGGGGCGTGTTCGTGTAATCCGGGCCCCGGCGGCTACGGTGCGATTTTAATATATAACGGAATCGAAAAAGTTATTTCGGGCGGCGAAGCGAATACGACCAACAACCGTATGGAACTTTTAGCCGTCCTTAAAGCCCTTTCTTGCTTGAAGGAAAGATGTCGGGTAACTTTATATAGCGACTCCGCATACGTTGTCAATTCCATACAAAACAAGTGGATTTATGCGTGGATTCACAACGGTTGGAAAACTTCCGACAAAAAACCCGTTAAAAATCAAGAGTTATGGGAAGAACTTTTACGCATTTTGACTATACAAGACGTAACTTTCGTCAAAGTAAAAGGGCACGCCGACAACGTTTACAACAACCGTTGCGACCAAATCGCTCGTGACGAAATCACTAAACTGTCGAATAACGCCTAAAAAATCTTGCGGTAATGCGACAAAATCGCTTTATTACCGCATTGACTTTTCTTAGATTTTGTTTTCTCGCAATATAATTTTTACTTCCCGTAAAATATATTTGTAATTTCGAAATATAATAAAATTAGGATATTCTATATATTTTGTACGCTACCGCAAAAACAAAAAAACATTGCTTAAAAAACGCGCTATATAAGGCTGTATCGATAGTTCTCGTTGCGCTCGTCGGGGTGTTTTTTTATTTATACGTAAAAGGTTCGGGCGGGTTTATACGTCGGAACGAAAAACTTATACTTATATCGGGCTTTTTTGTCCTTGCGGCCCTATCGGTTATAGTAACCGTAATAACTTTCGACGTAAAAGATTTTTTGCCGCGTTTTATCCTTTTCGCTCTCGTTTTTTGCGTTTTTGCTTTAATTGTGCTGCATTTATTGCGTTTTTTCGATTTTTGGGAAGTCTTTTCGTCGGTTGACGCATTGAGAACTTATATTGCCGAAAAAGGCGTTTACGCCGCTTTGTTTATGCTTTTTTTGCAGTTTGCCCAAGTGGTGATTTTGCCTTTGCCCGGAGTATTGACGACGTCTGCCGCCGTATTGGTTTTCGGCGTTGTAAAAGGTGCATTGATAAGTTTTAGCGGCATATTTTGTGGCTCGGTAACAGCATTTTTTATATCGCGTAAACTTGGTGCGAAAGTCGTTTCGCATATTATCGGAAAAGGTAAGGCGGATAAAATAAAAAGGTCTTTTAAGGGTGTGGATACCGTCTTTTTAACGACTATGTTTTTACTTCCGTTTTTCCCGGACGATTTATTGTGTTTTGCGGCGGGACTATCGTCGATGTCCGCTAAACGTTTTATAATAACCATAGCATTAACCCGTTTGATATCGTGCTTTATAACGTCGCTTTCCGTCGGCGGAAAGTTAGTGCCGTACAACACGCCGCAAGGCGTTTCGGTGTGGATAATTATTTTGCTTGTTTCGGCGACGGTATCGCTTAGTATTTACAAAAAAATGAGTAAAAAAGGCGAAAAATAGATGCCTTTTAACACTGTTTTTAATTGCCATGAGAACTATTCTTCATTCCGATTTAAATAACTTTTACGCCTCGTGCGAGCAAGTCTTTAACCCTTCGCTTAAGGACTGCTTTTTGGGTGTAACGGGAAGCGTTAAAGACAGACACGGTATAATTTTGGCTAAAAACGAAAAGGCTAAGGCGTTCGGCGTTAAAACGGGTATGACTATAAACGACGCACGCAAACTGTGTCCCGAACTCGTTACCGTTGAAGCCGATTTTTCAAAATATCTCGATTATTCCGAAAGGGTGAGAAAAATTTATCTCGATTACACCGATTTGGTCGAGCCTTTCGGTATAGACGAAGCCTGGCTTGACGTAACCAACAGTAAAATTTTCGGCGACGGCGAAAAAATCGCTTGCGAAATAAGAAAAAGAGTTCGCGATTTAGGTTTGACGGCTTCTGTCGGGGTAAGTTTCAACAAGATTTTCGCAAAACTCGGTTCGGATATGAAAAAGCCCGACGCTACGACCGTTATAAGCTATGACGATTATAAGCAAAAAGTGTGGCGGCTTCCAGCAAGCGACTTGCTGATGGTCGGAAGAAAAACCTCCGAAAAACTTTTAAAATACAATATAAAAACGATAGGCGAATTGGCTAACGTCGACGTTAATTTTTTAATTAAAGCATTCGGGAAACTCGGCGCTTTGTTGCACTCTTACGCCAACGGACAAGACTCTTCGGCGGTAAAAAGGTACGAAGAACCCGACGAAGTAAAATCGGTCGGTAACAGTATGACTTGTTATCGCGACCTAAATAATTTAGAAGACGTGAATATAATGTTTTCCGTGCTTTCAGACAGCGTTTCTTCGCGCGTTATACGCAAAAATTTAGGAAGGGCTTCCACCGTATCGATAACGGTTCGCGACGAAAATTTACAGACTTTTACGCGGCAAGCGAAGTTAAATCCGCCGTCGAGTTTCGCCGACGATATTTTAGATCTTTCCATGCGGCTTTTTAAAGACAATTACGACTTTAAAAAGGGGATAAGATCGCTCGGAATATCGGTATCCGATTTTGAAAACGATTGCGAACAGCTTTCGATTTTCGACGCGTCGGGCGATTACGATAAAAAAATGAGTTTGGCGAAAACAGTCGGCGATATACGCGATAAGTACGGTTTTAAAAGTTTGCAAAAGGCGATAACTTTAAAGGATAAACGCATTGCGCGTGAAAATCCCGAAAAGACTCATACCGTCCATCCGCAAGCATTTAAACCGAAAGATTGAAAAAACAGGTCGAAAATTGTTGAAAATTTTTTAAAATAAGTTTAAAATAGAATGAATTTTTACGTTTTCAAAGGTGACATATGTCGAACGGAAAGGTTTTAATAGAAAAATTAATAGGCTATGCGAAAGAAAATTTGGAACTAAGCGAATACGATTTAAGCGTAAAGCGCGGTTTTTTGCGTACCTTTTTAAAAGTTGCCGACAAAACAAGCGACGCTAAATTAGGCGTTCTGTCCGTCGAGGGGGAAAGTTACCTAAGCTTAAAGGCGCAACTGTCCGAATATTTGTTGCAAACGAAAGTTTGTCAAGAAAAGGATGTCGACGAGTACGTAGGTTTTATTTTTACCCTGTTAATGCCTTTACCGTCGGTTGTCAATAAAAAATTCCGTACCTTGCGCGAAAAGTTCGGTGCAAGCGCTGCATGCGATTATCTTTACAATCTTTCCGTAAAATCGGGTTCGGTAAACGGCGAAGGTTTTAATCGCCCTTTACGCGACTATTTTTCCGCGGACGATATAGAAATCTTTATCGGTGACGTTTCGGATAACGCCCGCCGCGTAGTCGACGAAGGGGATATTTGCCCCTCTTATAACGATGAAAAAACATTTTTGTCGGATGGCGACGTTTTCAGGGCTTTAAGAAGTATCGTTTTGAAACTCAACGACGAAAATTGGAGTATGCGTTACGTTAATTCCTTCGATAAAACAAGGGAATGTACGGTAAGTTACGGCGAAGACGCAACGGCTAAAACTTTGGGCGAAATCGTCGTCGCTATGCTCGATTTTATAGAATATCTTCCCGATTATTCGGCGCAATCGGTACATACTTCACAAGTGAAAAATCACACTTGTTTTGCGGCTTATACGACCAAACTTACCGACTCTTTAAAAACGCCCCTTTTCATTGCTACGCACGACGCTTGTCCCGACGTCGAAATATCTTTATTCAACCGCGGCGCGAGCGTTATAAGATTGCAGTCCTTTAACCGCAATACTTTGGAATATCTTGCTCAGGAAATTATCGAAAAATGGCAAGGATACTCCGATAAATCGGCTTGCGTTTACGGAAAGGGCGCAGACGGCGTTTTGCATAATTTTCTTTCGCTTAACGCAACCTTTTCAAACGATAACAGATACACGCTCGATATAGCATTGGTTGCCGAAAAACTCGAGGGCGATTACGGTCACGACAGCGAAGACCTTTTCGACCGAAAACTCGACGATTATTCTGTCTTCGGAAGATTTGTTCTTTCCGACGATTTCGAAAAGGTTACGGACGCTATAGTCGAAACGCTTACCAAAAAACGCTCCGTAGGCGGCGAAGTCGAAAACGACGATATACTTTACGGTTACGAACAAGTCGTCGAATCTTTAATAAAGGACTACGGTTATTTTAAGGACGGACAAAAGGCTTTAACCGAAGTCAAAAACAGACTTAGCGAACGTCTTTTGCAGGCTCTTAACAAAAAATCCGCCTTTTTAAACGACGACGAGGGGACGCGTGCCTTTAAAAGATTTCTCGCGACCGTGGAAATAAGATAAAATTCAAGTTTGCGCAAACTAAACGAAATATAAAAAATTTTGACAAATAATGGCGTGTTAGCACGCCTTTTTGTTTGCAATCGGTAAAATAATAATGTATAATAAATACGATACGATTAAAATGGCGAAGAATGGGCATTTAATATTCCCGATAGCCCTTTTGGTCGGAAGGCGAATTGTTTTTAGGATAATTTCGCCGAACGAAATTTTTACTTTTACAAATACAATGGAGGCATATTAAAAATATGGACAAATTAAGCGTGCTTAAATCCCAAAAAGACCGTTTGCGTAACGAAAGCGGCGAAATCAGAAAAAAGATTTCCGAACTTATTGACGCGGACAGTTTTGTGGAATTACAAAGTTACAGTTACACGCGCAACGATTTTTACGGCGACGGCGTTTACGGCGAAGGCGTGGTTACGGGTTTCGCGACGATAAACGATATGCCCGTATACGTTGTCGCACTGAACGGCGAAGCGCTCGGCGGCGGCTTAGGCTTAGGTAATTGCAAAAAAATCGTCAATTGCTTAGAAAAAGCTCTTACGGCGAGCACCCCCGTGGTTTACTTGCTTTCTTCGCAAGGCATTTTGGCGGGCGAGGGCGTAGACGCTTTGGAAGGCGTAGCGATGCTTTTATCCAAAGCGCAGGAACTTAAAGGCGTCGTACCTCAGTTTGCCGTTTGCTACGGAAAGGTTTTAGGTTCTTGTACTCTTTTAGTTGCCGAATGCGATTACGCTTATTATCTTAAAGGCGCATGCGTCGCGTTCAACAGTCCTTTGGTAATCGCGGCAAAGAGCGGTGAAAACTATGACGAAGCGAAGATCGGCGGCGCGGAAAACGGAAACGGCGTTTGCGACTTTACCGCGGACGATATGACGGGCGTAAGAAACGGCATCGTCGATATTTTGGAAGTTTTGCCCGAATTCGGCGGGGTTTACGCCGAAACTTCTGACGACGGCAACAGAAACGCTCCTTCTCTTAACGAAAAGGCTTGCGCTAAATGCTTGATTTCCGCGGTATTCGACGACGGCAAGTTTATCGAACTCAACAAAAACTTCGCGAAAGAAGTCGTAACGGGTATCGGCAGAGTAGGCGGATATTCGGCGGCGGCTGTAATCTTTAACGGCGAAGACGGCGTCGAGCTTACCAAATGCAATATCGAAAAGGTTAAGGAATTTTTATATTACGCAAACGACAACGGTCTTCCCGTTTTGACTTTCGTAAACACGCTCGGATTAAAGCAAGACTCGAAAACAAACGCTTCCACCGTTTTAGCGAGTGTTTCCAACCTTATAAACGCTTTAAACTATACTTGCGACGTTCCTAAAATAAACGTTATTTACGGAAAAGCAATCGGCTTAGGATACACCTTGTTCGGCACGAAAGCGTACGGCGCGGATTATTCCTTTGCTTTTGCAACAAGCGAGATAGGTGCGGTATCGTTGGAAGTCGGTGCCGAAATGGAATATGCTACGGCTAAAGGCAACAAAGAAGAATTAAAGGAAAAATTCGTTTCTATCGAATTAGATCCCTTCAAGGCTGCCAAAGGCGGTTTCATCGACGACGTTATAGAACCTCAATACGTCCGTCAGTATTTAATCGCAACCCTTCAGATGCTTATATAAGAGGTGCAGTGTATGACCGAATTATTATTGGCGTCCAAGTGGTTTAACGGCGCGTTCGTATTCTTACTCGGTATGGTGGTCGTATTTTTCGGTATCGCGGTGATTATTTTGGTTATCGAAGGTATCGGCAAAATAATGACGGCTAAAAAAGCAGTGCCTACCGTAACGGAAGACGACGACGTTTTGCCGACAGAAACACAGGAAACACAAACGTACGACGGCGCTTCGCCCGAAGTCGTCGCGGCAATCACCGCCGTTTTATCTCAGTATTACTTCTCGACCGAGAGTAATTGCGAATTCAAAATCAAAAAAATCAAAAGAATTTATTAGGAGTGTTAATTATGCGTAATTTTATAGTAAC
>CAYNYV010000031.1:0-17831 GCA_964401515.1 uncultured Christensenella sp. | reverse complement strand
GGAAATCACTGCCGACATAAACCTTAAAATTACGTTAAACGACGGCATCGACGTATCAACCTTAAACAAAATATTAAGGACGATTACAAGTAAAACGAGCAAATACATTGACTTGGGTATGTTTATCCGTTTACGTTTGGAATACGCCAAATAGTACACTAAATAAGCGTAGACAATTCCCCAACAAGAATACATAAACGGCAAAACGATAAAATCGTATGCTAAATTCGACATAAGATTTTCCATGCTTTTTTCAAGCATATCTTTGTTGTCGATAATGATTCTTACGTCGTACAAAGTCGTGCCGTCAACCTTGCCGGAAATAAACAAGGACGAAAAACCTTTAACGATACATTCGCACCCGACGTAACCCATTACAAGGAAAGTTACTATCAAAAAGTAGTCGCGGACGGAATCGCTTTGAAAAAAACTAGTTGTCAAAAAGATTAAGGCAAACATTATTATGTTTGACACGACGGGCATAAATACCGCCTCGACAAGAGATTTATCGAACATAAGGTATAGAAATTCCGACATTATTTGAGAAACGACTATATAACACAGCGCACCTATTATAGCAAGTAAAAACAGTTTGCCTAAGGGCACCATCCGTCCCATGTCGAACTCATAGTAAAAGACCATAATAAGGCACGGCACGGCGATTGACAAAAAGACAATCGCGACGGGGATAAAGACCACTCTGTCGATAAAATACCATAAAGCAACCATAACAGCCGACAAAAACACGAGTGCGATAAAACTGTTGAGCGTGCCTTTAAGATTCGGCAATACAGCGCCTTCCGACGGGTAAATAAGTTCCTTGTCTTGTTTGAAATTAGCCATAAACGCGCTAAATACGGTCGGATTGGATTTATTTGTTTGAGTGATTTTTTCAACAGGCTCGATTACCGACACGACGACGTTTTCGTCTTTTTTATCGTTAAACCGAGATAATTTATCAAAGTTCATCGCAAACCACAAATTCTATAAAGAAATTACTCCCTACGTCTTTTTCGCTTATTACACCGAATTTAAGTTTATGACCTTCCAAAATGGTCTTAACTATGGAAAGCCCTAACCCGGTGCCCTTAATAGGTCTTTGGTGAGTTTCCGAAAATCTGTAATACTTATCCCAAATGGTGTCGATTTTTTCCTTGGAAATCCCCTTGCCCGTATCGATGGTTTCAAACAGTATGATTTTGCCTTTACGCTTTAATCTTACGTTGATGGTCTTGTCTTCACCCGTATAATTTATCGAATTACCTATAAGGTTATACAAAACTTGTTCTATCTCGCGCGCGTCGCATACGGTGGTTAAATCGGGTTCGATATCGGTAATTATCGTGTAACCGTTATTTTTGGCGAATTCGGTCATTCTGAACAAAACGGTGTTTAAAAGTTCCGACAAATTAACGACGGCAAGGTCGGGCGCGTTCATACCGTTTTGCAGTTTGCTTAAATCCAATATATCGTTAACGAGCATCGTTAATCTGTCGGCTTCGTCGATAATGACTTTTGTGTGCTTGTCACGCTTTTCTTTAATATCGCCCGACAAATCCCTTATCATTTCGGCGTAGGCTTTTATCATGGTAAGCGGCGTTTTTAAATCGTGCGATACGTTTGCTAGTAAATCCCTTTGCAAAACGCCCGTTTGCGCAATACCGTCCTTTGCATAGTTTAAAGCGTCGGCAAGTTCTTTAAGTTCTTGGAAGTCGTTTCCGACAAAAGTTACGTCATCGTCGCCGTTAGCCCACTTTTTTGCCGTTTTTGACATTTGATCGATGGGTTTAGACAGTCTGGTTGCGATATAAATCGCGACAAAGAAAGAAATTATTATAACGATTATCGAGTCTATTATAAGTTGCGATTGGATAACTTTTATAGTTTCGGAAAGGGCTTCCAAACTGCTTACAAGCACCAAATATCCCGACGGAATCGTCTGATTGGAAATACGTGTTACGTAATAAAAATATCCGTCCTTCGAATCGGTATCGTACTTTTCGCAAATGCAGGTTTCGTCGGAATTTTCCAAAAACGAAATCGCGTTCGACACGATACTTTCGATTTTCGCCGCTAAAATGCCCGATTGGGCTTTATCTTCGTCGCCTTCATCCGTTGTGTCGTCGGAATGTACTTTTGGCGTTATTCCGTTAGTAACGTCGAAATCGGCGTAACCTTCGCTAATGGTGTGCACAACCAACTTGCCTTTCGTATCATAATAGGCGACATAGGAAAAAATGCCGGCTTCGTTGGCGTTGACTGCCATCGTAAGCCAGCTGAAAATCACATCGTCGGTGATTTCGTCGTCGGTGTCCATAACCGCGGATAACTTTTCGCCCGTACGACTAAGCGTATCGAGTTTACGCCGTTGATATATCATATCGAACAGTAAAATCTGAAATATCCATACGATTGCGACGATTAACAAGGCGAACAGTACAAGATAAAACCAAATATTATATTTGAGTTTTGTTAAACGTTTACCTTCATGCTTCAAATTTGTAGCCCATCCCTCTTAGCGTCACAATAAATTTTTTGTAGGTTTTTAAGCGCGAACGCAAAGTTTTGATATGCGTGTCGACCGTTCTGTCGTCGCCGTAAAAATCGAATCCCCAAACGTCCGACAAAAGTTTTTCACGCGATAAGGCGATACCTTTGTTGGTAACCATATAGAATAAAAGTTCGTATTCCTTAGGCGTAAGATCGACCTTTTCGCCGTCGACGAAAACGTTTCTGCCCTTCATATCGACTTCTAAACCTTCAAACTTCAAAGCGCCGTTATTGCCCGTTTGTTCGGGTTTTTGTTTGCGCTTGATGACGGCAGCAACCCTCGCCATTACTTCCTTAGGAGAGAAAGGCTTTACGACATAATCGTCAATCCCTAATTCGAAACCGAAAAGTTTGTCGTATTCTTCGCTTCTCGCCGAAAGCATAATAACGGGAATGTCGGCAACTTTTTTAATCTCTTTTACAGCCGAAAAACCGTCGAGTTTAGGCATCATTACGTCCATAATAACAAGGTCGTAAAGGGTTTCTTTGCATTTTTTAACGGCTTCCATACCGTCTTCCGCTTCGTCGATTTCGTAACCTTCGAATTCGGCGTACTCGCATAAAACCTGCCTTATCATTGCTTCATCGTCAACTATAAGTAATTTCATAAAATACTCCCTTAAAAGTCAAGGCGTTGCCTCGACCGATATATTTTAGTTCTCTTGAGATCGTTTTTTCTTAATTTCTTTAAGTTTACTACACTAAAGTTACAGACAATGGGTTAATTGTGTTGCGTGTGCGAAAATTGCTTGAAATAATTCGATATTTGATAAAAATCAAAGAATTTCGTAAAAAACGATTAATTATCTAAATTTCTTTGCAAGCGTCGATTTTGAATTTTTCGACTACGCCGCAATTATTCCTTAGTATATACGACGAACCGCCGCACGACAAGGCACCCGTTAACTTTTCGTTTTTAAAAACAATGGCTGAAAGATTTTCTATCCCGTAACCTTCTTGATAGTTGCAGTTTAAAAATCCCTTTTCAAAATCATTAGCCCTATCGTCGTAATGGGGACAACAAAGCCCGCTTAAAATACCTAATCCCTTAAAAAAAGCGTATTTGTCATCGCCAGTAACGCTCGGACTATCCGTGTACATATTTTCAAACCAACATATGGCGCCTGCCGATAAACCGCATATTACGGTACCGCCGTTATAGGCGTCAAGGATCAGTTTGTCAAGCCCCGTTTCCGCCCATTTGTTTAACATAAACACGGTATCGCCACCGCCGACGTAAATAAAATCGGCACGGGAAATTTTATCCGCTATTTTATCAATATTCATTTCGTTGAAGCAAATAAGGGCGCAATCGGCTTTAATGTCAAACTCGCTTGTAAAAGTTTTTCTAAAACTGTTAAAGTAAGGCATACTGTCGTGACTTGCGGTCCCGATAAAAAGTCCCATCGGTCTTCTGCCGTCGGCACGCTTTTTTACAAACGTCGAAATCTGTCTGTCGATATCTAAAGTGGCTTTGCTTTTTATTTCGCCGCCACCTATTAAAACAAAAATTCTGTCTTTCATAAAAATTTTAAAAATTGGGCAATTTATCTTAAATTTTAGAGGTTTTTATAATTTCTTTCGCAGCAAATATCAAACAGCTTTTGTCGTTTTCGATTTGACCTTTCAAAACTAAATCCAAAAGGGCTTGTTTCATTTCGGAAATCTCCGCACCGACTAAATTTAAAGAAGCCAAATCGTTCCCGGATATTGCAAGGTCTTTAATATTAGTGATTTCACCGTTAAAAACTATTTCGTCAAGATAATATTTAAGTTGTTTTACTTCTTTGGTAAACCTTCTCGTTCCGTAACTCGAATGTGCAAGGTTATCCGCTACTTTATGATAATATAAATCGTAGGTAAGCGATAAACCGTTCTTAGATACATACTTTTTAACGTCGTATTTCGATTTGCTTATATCTAAATCGTGGTCGCCTATAATCTGCAAAACGTCGTGTTTAAGTTGATTTGAAAACTTCAATCTGGTTAAAACGGGTTCGGCAATTTTACGCGATAATTCCATATGCCCTTTGGTATGCCCTATTCCGTTTTTATCAAAGGTCAAACAAAAAGGCTTACCTACGTCGTGTAATAACAGTGCCCACATTACGGACGGCTTTCTTTCCTTGCAAAGTTTCATTGCGAGAAGAGTGTGATTAAATACGTCGTAGTCGTGCGAATAACTGTATTGACAAAAACCGTCGGTCGGCTTCAACTCGCCTATTACTTCAAAAACAACTTCCTTCGCACTGTATATCGCATGAGCGCAATACTTGCCGCAAACGGCTAAATTAAGTTCGTTAAAAATTCTCTCGCAAGAAACGTCTTTAAGATAACATTTACAACGCTTCATGGCAGCGAGAGTGTTTTCTTCGATCTCAAAGCCGTAAACGGCTGCAAAACGTACCGCGCGTAAAATTCTTAAAGCGTCTTCGGTAAACCTTTCATCCGGGTTACCTACCGTACGTATAACGCCTTTTTTAAGGTCGTCTACGCCTCCGAAATAGTCGATAATTTCGCCGTCAAGCCCGTAAGCCATGGCGTTTACGGTAAAATCACGCCGTTTTAAATCTTCCTTCAAGGAAGGTACGAACTCAACGTTTAAAGGTCGCCTATGCCCTTTGTATTCGCCGTCTTTGCGGTAAGTAGTAATTTCGTAAACTTGCTTATCTATTATAACACCGACCGTTCCGTGCTTTACCCCGTTTACGACAAGCGGATAATCTTTAAAAAGGTTTTTTATTTGTTCCGGTAAGGCGTTGGTCGTTATGTCGTAGTCGCTTACGGGGACGTTTAATAATTTATTTCTAACGGCACCGCCGACGACATAGGCTTCGAAGCCGGCGCCGTTCATTATTCTAATTAAATCCAATGCGACGTTTTCCATAAGCATAAATCGTGATTATTTCTTATTATTTGCCAACGCAAAACTTTGCAAATATCTCATTGATAACGTTTTCGTCCGCAGTTTCGCCGCTTATTAGGCCAAGCGAAATAAGGGCTTGACGAATATCTATCGTTATAATATCGAGCGGCATAACACCGATTGCGTTTATAGCGTTTTCTAAATAGTCGCAAGCGGTTTTTAAAGCCTCGTAATGACGTCTTTCGACCAAATAATCGCCGTCGAAATTCAATGTATCGAGCCCCGCTTTTTCGTAAATCAAATTCTTTAATTCGGTTACGCCCGTTCCGTCTTTCGCGGAAATACTAAGGTCGTAATCTTTATAAACCGCACTAACGGCTTCGTCCGATTTATTAACGATTTTAATCAGATTTTTCTTTTTAACGAGTTCAAAAACTTCTTCGTCAACCGAAGTATAATCGGTAGTGCCGTCAAGCATAAAGACGACGACGTCGGCGCCTTCTATCGCTCGTTTAGACCTTTCGATACCGAGCATTTCAACGGTGTTATCGGATTCTCTTATACCCGCCGTATCGTAGAAATTAAATCTTACGCCGTTAATTTCCACAACCCCTTCGACGACGTCGCGCGTAGTGCCTTCTGTCGACGTAACTATCGCCTTGTCGCAACATAAAATAGCGTTTAACAAAGAACTTTTACCGACGTTGGGCTTTCCGCACAAAACAACTTGAACGCCGTTTTTGGCTTTAGAGCCGACGTTAAATGTTTCCGAAAGTTTAGTAACGTCGTTTTTGACTTGTAAAAGTCTTGCTTTTACGTCGTCGAGTTCGGCTTGTTCGATATCTTCTTCCGGGTAATCGATGTTAGCATCGATAAGTGCTAAAACATACGTTAAATCGTTTTGATTTTGCTTTATGCGTTTTAAAAGGTTTTCCTTATATAAATAATAACCCGCTTTGGCTTCGGCCACCGATTGGGAATTTATCATATCGATAAGCCCTTCCGCCGACGATAAAGAAAGTTTTCCGTTTAAAAAGGCGCGTTTGGTAAACTCTCCCCTTTCGGCAAGTCTTGCGCCGTTTTTAAGGCAATTTTCCAAAATACCGCGCGTTATCGCTTGACCGCCGTGACAATGGAATTCGACCATATCTTCGCCCGTATAACTTTTAGGCGCTTTAAAATAAACGCACATACCGAAATCTTTAAAACTGCCGCCGTCTATCGTGCCGACGTAAAGTTTATACGGTTCGAAATCGCACACCGACGTTTTACATTTAAACATCTTCGCCGCTATATCGAGCGGAGAAGACCCGCTAATACGTATAATAGCAACGCCGCTCGGTTGCGGCGCGGTCGAAATCGCGGCAATATTATCTTCGTTAATCAAAATAAATCGTCTTCCTTTTTATCTGTAGTTTTTTTATCGGAGTAGTCTTCGAATACGTCGATATCATCCGCAGAATTCTGCCTTTTCGTTTCATACTGAGCATAAGGCCCGTTGTCGTCACGCGTAAAAGGTTCTTGCGGATTGTTAAAGCCGCCGCCAGAACGATTTGCGTTATAGGAATCGAAACGCATCTTCATATATTGACTGTAATCGAACCTTTCGCGTTTTCTTACGACGAAAACCAAAATGCCGAAAACGGGTTCGAAGAATATAGATAACAGCGAATACAGTATTTGATACTTTTTGCCGTAATACATAAAGAAAGTAAGCATCAAAAATACATCGGCGATTATATAAACTACACTCGCAGCCAACATAAGAACGTTTAACACTACGTCAATCCAAACGTTTCCGTAAAGGCTCGGTAAAACGCCGAGTTCGCCCGTAGTTACAAGACTTACGATATTTTCACCGTACAAAAAACCTTCGTATAAACCGTTAAGTACATAATACGAAAACATCGATATCATGGCAACGAGCCCAAGGTTTTTTACGCGATAGCCGAAAACTTTTACGCCGCCTACGATTTTACCGAGCAAAAAATAACTTGCAAACGGTATATAAGCCAAATAGGTATTTTTATGTCCTTCGCGCTTGGCGATTGTAGACAAACCTATTCCTTTAAAGACAAAGCAAATAATATTTATCGCAGCCGAAGTTAATATAAAAATGAGCGCGATTGCCGGTAAGTTTACCTTAACGTCGTTTTGAGCGGCAAGTTTTGATAATTCGCTTAAAGATTGTAAAACTGAACTAATCATATCGATACCTCCACCTAAGCGGAAACAATTATTTTTATTATTGCAAGCACAGTCGCCAAAACGAGGACTATGCACGAAGCCGTAACGTTAGAACGCTTGTTAAACGAAATAAAATGATTTCCGTCGTAGAATTCATAGTTACAAGACTTATCGTAATATTCGGGTAGTACGGCGGCAAAACTGTATGCCGCGTAATCACCGAGATTTTCCGCGTTAGACACAACAAAATATTTTTTGAAATAAACCGTCTTTGGTATATCGGTAATTTTTCGTCTGTATTTGGATAGGAACATCGAGCCGAAATATATAAATCCCGTAATCGTAAAGACAAATCCGAGAATTATCCCCGACGCGTCGTACAAATACTCGTAGAAAGGAAACATATTACCTAACAATTCGGGTACGAGCGTCAAAACAATCGTACCTAAATTATATAAAAAGTGCATAGCCATTCCCGTAAACATGTTATCGGAAATCATCACCGCGCTACCTATCGCAAGTCCGACGGCAAACTGCAACACGAACTGTTCGTATCCGCCGTGCATTAGGGCAAATATAAGTGCCGAAGCAATTACGGCAAAAGCATCGCCGAATTGCCTTAAGCCGCGCATAATAACGCCTCTAAATAGTGCTTCTTCGCAAATCGCCGGAAGAATCGGAACAATTACAAAAGCGTATAAAAGGGTGAAAAACGGATTAATCCAAGCATCTGTAAGTCCGCTTATTTCGTTTTTCGTGGCATAGTCGGTTAAATAAATAAGTTCCGTCCAATCGTCGACAAACGAATAGTGAGTACCGCTTAAAAGGAAATATATCCCGAAACACAGTAGCGTGCCGAAAAGTGCGTTTAAAGGATCGAACGAACACGTAAATCCGCCGCCCGATAAAAAGTCGACGCGTCGTATTTTTGAAAACGCGAACGCGATTAAAGCGATAATGCTTTGCGAAATAAGCGCAGATATTACATTGCAAAGCATATAATCCTCGGTTCGGGAATACATTGCACTTAAAATCGGCGGAAGCGCATAACTCGCGCCAATCATAAGTAAGGTAAAAATCGCAAACGCAAGTCCGCTGTCCAAAGCGTTATAGGTATTGGGGTTAGAATAATTGGATTTAGTTAAAACGATGTTTTCGTTCTTGCAAAAAATCGACCTCACAAATGCACCTCCCTTTTTTATCGCGGTTTATTCAGACTTTCCTATATCCGTCGGAAAGAAACGCTTAATGCCCGATTATTTAGAACCCTATTTTGTCCGTGCATTAGTAGGCACGCGCAAACAACACCTTTTTAGTTGCCTTTTTTCCGCACACGGCACAAGAAGAACCTTCTTCCGCGTCGCCGACGATAACCCTTGCAGTAGCGGCTGTTTCCGCTTTAATTTTGTCTTCGCATTCACGGCAACCGCACCAATTTGCTTTTACGAAGTTTTTGCCTTCGACGCCGTCGAAAATTTCTTGTAAAGTGTTTGCGTCTTTAACCTTGCCGTCACGCAACTTTCTCGATTTTTCAAGCATATCTTTTTGAATAACGTCCAAAAGGGCGGGGATTTCGTCTAACTTATCCAAAGACAAGGTGAACTTTTCAAAGTTGTCGCGACGAGAAATTACGCATTGATTTGCTTCGATATCTCTCGGCCCTATTTCAAGCCTTACGGGGCAACCTTTCATTTCCCATTCGTTAAACTTCCAACCGGGGCTTGCGTCCCTTGCGTCGAGTTCGGCACGGATGCCCATACCGACTAATTTTTCGGTAACTTCCTTAGCCTTTTCCAAAACGCCTTCTTTAAATTGAGCGACAGGGATAACTATGACTTGTACGGGCGCGATTACGGGCGGCAAGGAAAGCCCGCGTTGATCTCCGTGCGCCATAACGATTGCGCCGATAAGCCTTGTAGAAACGCCCCAACTCGTCGAATAACCGTACTTTAAGACGTTGTCTTTATCCAAGAACTTCATATTAAACGCTTTTGCAAAGTTAGTGCCGAGATAATGGGAAGTCCCCGCTTGCAAACTCTTTCCGTCAAGCATCATCGCTTCCATACCGTAAGTTTCAACGGCACCTGCAAATTTTTCTTTTTCCGTCTTAATGCCCGTAAATACAGGGATGGCAAGACATTCGTTTGCGAAATCTTCGTAAACTTTAAGCATCTTCATCGTTTCTTCGCGCGCTTCTTCTTCGGTTGCGTGAACGGTGTGCCCTTCTTGCCACAAAAACTCACTCGTTCTTAAAAACGGACGCGTGGTTTTTTCCCATCTTACGACGTTCGCCCATTGGTTAATAATTATAGGCAAATCGCGATAACTTTGAAGCCATTTTGAAAACATCTCGCATATAATCGTTTCGCTTGTAGGTCTTATAACGAGATTTTCTTGTAACTTATCGCCGCCGGCGTGGGTAACGACCGCAACTTCGGGAGCGAAACCTTCAACGTGTTCGGCTTCCCTTTTTAAGTAACTTTCGGGAATAAGCATGGGAAAATAAGCGTTTTTAACGCCCGCCGCCTTAAAACGCTTGTTAAGTTCCGTTTGAATGTTTTCCCAAATAGCATAGCCGTAAGGTCTTATAACCATAGTGCCTTTTACGGGGCCGTAATCGACGAGCTCGGTTTTAATAACGACGTCGGTATACCATTGGGGAAAGTCTTCTTCTATATTAGCGATGTTTTTTACAAATTGTTGTTCTTTAGCCATATTAGTCCTCTTCTTCGAGTTACATTTTTATTATATTATAAATTAATATTTACTTTTTGTAAAGTAGAATTGACTTTTTTTACCCAATTTGATAGGATTTTACCGCTTTTGACAGAATTTTTTCCGCTTTAACATATTGTTTTCGACAAACAGCCTTAAAAAACACTTAAAGTCATCCGTTACTTTTCGTTTTTTCTTGACTAAAACGTTATACTGTTGTATAATTTAGTGAGAAAAAACCCCTTAGGAGGCATTTATGGACAAATTTCAAACTGCGGTTAACGCCGTAAGGGTAATTTCCGCAGAAGCAATCAATAAAGCAAATTCCGGTCACCCGGGACTTCCCCTGGGTGCCGCAACAATAGGTTTTACCTTATTCGAAGACTTTTTAAAATTTAATCCCAAAAACCCTAACTTCGTAGACCGTGACAGATTCGTTTTATCTTCGGGGCACGGCTCTATGCTTTTATATACCCTTCTTCATATGTTCGGCTATAAAGTAAGCAAGGAAGATTTAATGAACTTCCGTCAGTTAGGCTCAAAAACCCCCGGTCATCCCGAGTACGGACATACGCCGGGCGTTGAAATTTCGACCGGACCCTTAGGTCAGGGTTTGGCAAACGCAGTCGGTATGGCGATTGCCGAAGCAAAACTCGCAGCGGAATTCAACAGAGAAGGTTTCAACGTCGTTGACCACTACACCTACGCACTTTGCGGAGAAGGCTGTCTGATGGAAGGTATAGGTTACGAGGCATGCTCGCTTGCGGGTAGTTTGAAACTCGGTAAACTTATAGTCTTTTACGATTGCAATAAAATAACGATAGAAGGCACGACTGACGGCGTTTTCGACGAAGATATAGCGGCACGCCAAAAAGCGTTAGGCTGGCACGTTATCGAAATCGACGGCAACGACCACGCCGCTATTAAACGCGCCGTGTTAAAGGCTCAAGCGACAACAGATAAACCTTCGATGATAATCTGTCATACAACGATCGGTTACGGTTCGCCTATGCAAGGCACTGCTAAAGTTCACGGTACGCCGCTCGGAGAAGAAAATCTTCGCATAATGAAAGAAAAACTCGGTTGGACGGAAGAACCTTTCCGATATCCCGATGAAATTCAACCCCTTTTAAACAAAGCCGTAAACCGCGGTAAACGTGCCGAAAAAGCGTGGAATGAAATGTTCCGCGAATATTCCGAAAAATACCCCGAACTTGCTCAAAAATTCAACGCTTGGCAACTTAACGACCACACAAACGTAAGAAAAGCCCTTGAAAATGTAGACAACACTCAAGCGGTCGCAACGCGCAACGCAGGTCATACGGTTATCAATATAGTTTCCCAACACGTTGAAAATCTTTTCGGAGGAAGTGCGGATTTATCCCCTTCCAACTTAACCAAACTCGACGATAAACCCACGTTTAGCGCTCAAACGAGAAACGGCTCCAATTTGCAGTTCGGCATACGCGAACACGCAATGGCGGCTATAGTAAACGGCATTTCCGTACACGGCGGATTAACGCCTTACTGTTCGACTTTCTTCGTATTCTCAGATTATATGAAGAACGCGATAAGGGTTGCCGGCATTATGAAAACGCCTGCGATTTACGTGTTAACGCACGATTCTATCGGCGTCGGGGAAGACGGTCCTACCCACCAACCCGTGGAACAGTTTGTCGCGTTGCGGTCTATTCCCAACGTTCAATTATTCAGACCTTGCGACACTTTGGAAACCGCGGCAGCGTGGTATAGTGCTTTGCAAAGCGGATTGCCTACGGCGATTTGCCTTACCCGCCAAAAAGTAAAACCCTTCTGCAAATCTTTCGACGACGCGCTTAAAGGCGGCTATATCATCGAAGACAGCGTTAAAAAAACGCCCGACTGCTTGATAATCGCAACGGGTTCGGAAGTGGAAATCGCAATTAAAGCACGTAAACTTCTTTTAATGGACGGATACGACGCGAGAGTCGTTTCGATGCCGTCGGTAGAAGTTTTCGAATCACAATCGGCTAAATACCGCGAAAGCGTTATTCCGTCCAAAGTTACGGCACGTGTTTGCGTAGAAGCCGGCTCGTCTTATTCATGGCATAAATTTGCGGGGCTTAACGGCGAACTCGTTTGTCTCGATGAATTCGGTTTATCGGGTAAATATCCCGAACTTTTCGAAAAATTCGGTTTTACCGCCGAAAACGTTGCCGAAAAAGCAAAACTTTCCATCGCAAAAAACAAATAATTCGTTATCGTTCTAAAATCGATAAAAACGAAAAAGAGCATTCACGCAAGAATTCCTTGTGCGTTTGCTCTTTTTGTTTTGTATATGACAGAATAATCTACATTTATGCGAGAAGTTTAATCATTTTCGTCGTCTTCGGGAATAATGACTTTGGGCGGCGTTTCGTCTTTAAGCGACATGATGTAATTGTTGTAATCGGTTTCGGAAAGTTTGATGATTTTGGATTTTTTCTTTTTCATAAGACACCTCGTTATCGATATAATCTTATTGTTGACCTTATTCAAAAGAATTATTCGTAAAATCCGTTAAACCCGACGAAGTCGCCTTAAAAGGTAAAAAACTAATTAATTTAAGCGGTTTCTCGGGCATGCTTTTATACATAAACCGCACACTGCACCGCGCCCGACGTCGTTATAGCGTTTCATGTTAAGCGAACATTTTTCTTTATCAAACAAAGGTTCGTAAGGCTTGTCGGGGTTAAAATTCACGCCGTAAATCGCACCGGCGGGACAGGCTTTCGCGCAAATATCGCAAGTACCGCAATCCCTACTTACGATAGGCCGATCGGGTTTTAAAGGCGCATCGGTAAGAACGGTCGCAAGCCTAACTTTACTGCCGTATTCTTCGGTAATAAAAAGAGAATTTTTACCTATAAAGCCCAATCCGGCAAGCCGTGCGCAAGTTTTATGTTGGAAAATTCCGCTATACTTGTTAGTCGGGATACTTTGCGAAGCGGCGATAGGAAACGCGTTATAGCCGTTGTCTTCCAAAAACTTTACCGCCGTAAGCGCAAGTTGGTCAAGTTTGTAATTTACCGTTCTGTAATGCTGAAAATAGGATATCGACGGTCTGTCGGTAATCGTTTTTAAAACGCTGTCGCTTAATTTTACGATAATCGAAACGGCATACGTAAGGTTTGGCTGGTCTTCTATCGGCGACTTCGGAATTTCGGAAAAACCTACTAAATTCGCGCCGTCTGAAAGCAAAATTTCTTTTAATTTTTCTTCGAGCATAAACTGCCTCATAACCTTTTAGACCTCGTAAATTATCGTTACGGGCCCGTCGTTTAACTGACTTATCTTCATATCGCCGCCGAAAACGCCTTTTTTAACGACAACGTTTTCTTCCTTCAATTTTTTTATGAAAAATTCGTAGGTTAAATTTGCTTTCGAAGGTTCTTCCGCGTAAGAAAACCCCGGTCTGTTGCCGTGCGAAACGTCTGCAAGCAACGTAAATTGGGAAACTGCCAAAATTTCGCCGCCGATATCCTTTACAGACAAATTCATCTTTTTGTTTTCGTCTTCAAAAACTCTTAAACCGGATATCTTTTTGGCGAGGTATAAAGCTTTATCGTCGGTATCGCCTTTTTGCACGCCGAAATAAACGACAAGACCTTTTTCTATACTACTGATTAAACTTCCTTCGCAACTAAGCGAAGCGTTTAAAACTCTTTGAACAACCGCTTTCATTTAATCTTTCCTTGTAATAAATTTTGTATTTGTGAACCCTTTCAACGTAATCGGAAGTTTCCTTGAAAGGTATATCGGTTAAAACTTTTCCGTCAACGCTGTAATTTTTGTCGCTAAGCCATTTTTTAACGTTGCCCTCGCCCGCGTTATAGGCCGCAAGCGCGACTTCTTCACAACCGAATTTTTCGATTAGATAACTAAGATACGCCGTACCGACGTAAACGTTCGCTTTAGGCGTAAAAATATCGTCGTCAGAATATTCAAGATCATATATTTTTACGACGTAACTAAATGTCGAAGGCGTTATTTGCATTAATCCGCAAGCATTCTTTTTCGAAACTGCTTTTTCGTTAAAATTGCTTTCGACCTTTATAACCGCCCAAACAAGCGAAACTTCCACTTTAAACGTTTCGGCGGCGCTTTCGCACGTTATACGGTACTTTTTGATTTTTGCGGCATTTGTAAAAATCAAGCAAACTAAAATAGTTGTTAATAAAAGCAATAATGATACTTCAAAAATTTGCATTAATTTCTTTTTCGATTGATTCGATAACATTAAAAACCTTACTTTTTAAAAGGGACATATCCCCGTCGTTATATATTAAAGTATGTTTAGTAAGGTCGAAATTATCATAGTCGAACTGACTTTCAATCCTTTTTTCCGCTTCGGCGACAGTAAAGCCGTTTCGCTTTTCAAGGGCTTTTATTCTTTGGTCTTTATCACGCAAGACGACGATTACTTTATCGAAAGAATTTTCCCGTTTGCTTTCGAAAAGCAAAGGGATTTCAAAAAAGACGATATTCTTTTCGGTTAAACCGTCGGCAATCTTGTTAATTTCATCGTAAACAAGGGCGTGAGCGTACTCGTTAAGCTTATTAAGCAAGCCCTTATCGGAAAAAACTTTGTCTGCAACCGCTTGTCTGTCAAGTTCGACTTTTCCGTTGGCGTTTTTAGGCTTTACGCATACCAAAGCGCAAATTTTAAAAACAACGTTCTCGTCTTTCAATAATTCGGCGTAAATTTCGTCGGCGTCGTAAACGAGATAACCGAGTTCTTTTATATAATTGGAAACGGTAGATTTTCCGCTTGCGATACCGCCCGTAATTGCAATTTTCAACATAATTATCCTCTACTTGGCGTCGTACCAAGATTTTGCGACCGACGCCGAAACGGTTAAAGGAACGCTTAACTTTACCGCGTTTTGCATTTCTTCGACTAAAAGTTTTTTTACGGCTTCGACTTCGTCGATATAGGCGTCGATTATGAGTTCGTCGTGGACTTGCAGTATAAGTTGCGATCTAAACCCTTCGTTTTTAAGCCTTTTATGGACGTTTATCATTGCAATCGACATTATATCCGCCGCCGAACCCTGTAAAGGCATATTCATTGCCGCCCTTTCGCCGAAAGAACGAGCGTTGTAATTTGAAGAACTTAATTCCCTTATATAACGTTTTCTACCGAGCATACTTTCCGCGTACCCCGTTTGTTTCGCCTTTTCGACGTTATCGTCCATATATTGCTTAACTTCGGGATAGAGTTCGAAATAGCGTTTAATGTATTCGGTCGCGAGTTTATTGGACGTTTTAAGGTTTTTTGCGAGACCGAAACCGCTTATGCCGTAAATAATACCGAAATTAACGGCTTTCGCGCTTCGGCGCATGGAAGCGTCAACTTGATCGATAGGCACGCCGAATACCGTTGAAGCAGTTGCCGTGTGTATGTCTTCTTCCTTGTTAAACGCGTCGATAAGTTCTTGACAGCCCGAAAAAGCCGCCAAAAGTCTTAGTTCTATCTGAGAATAATCTGCGTCGATAAGTACCCTGTCGTCGCTGCGCGCGATAAAAAGTTTTCTTATTTCTCTGCCTTCTTCGTCGCGAACGGGTATGTTTTGTAAATTCGGTTCACGAGAAGAAAGCCTTCCCGTCGCCGTCTGCACTTGATTAAAGGTAGTATGCACGAGCCCCGTTTTTTTGTCTATAAGGGCGCGAAATCCGTCGATATACGTCGAATTGAGTTTCGATATCCTTCTGTATTTTAAAATCAAAGGAATAATTTCGTGATCGTCGATTAATTCTTCCAAAACTTCGGAATCGGTCGAATACCCCGTTTTGGTCTTTTTGCCGTGACTTAAATTTAGTTTTTCAAATAAAACGTCTGCAAGTTGCTTGGTGGAATTCAAGTTAAATTTTTCACCTGCCAACGCATAAATTTCATTTTGAATTTCCGATAATGCACTTTTGTATTCTTCCGACATCTTTCCGAGTGTGTCTACGTCCACTTTAAAGCCGACGTTTTCCATATCGAAAAGAACGTCGGATAAAGGAAGCTGGATGTCGTAATAATACTTTTTTTCTTGCTCGGAAAGTTTTTCGGTATACTCTTCGAAAAGACGATATAAAGAATAAGCAGGGGTATTTTTATCGTAATCTTTAGCGATAAAGACGTATGAAAGTTCTTCGTCCTTACCCGTATAATCGACGATATATTTTAACATGGAAACGTCTTCGAAATTACACTTGGGGTAAATTCCGTAAAGATTTAATTGATGTAAAATTTGATTTTTGCGATACACTACGACAGTGTTTTTATCGTTTTCGAAAAGTTCTTTTAACGCTTTAATCGCTTCGTCGTATTCGAAGCCTTCATCGAAAAAAGATTGCTTTACGCTAAGTTGACATTCAACGCCGTCGAAATTATAAAAACTCACAAAATCGCCGATAACAAGCGAAAATTTACAAGAATTTACGAACTTCGTAATTTCATTTTTACTTGTGATTTTTTCTATCTTAACAGAAAAATCTTCACTGTTTTTATTGGCTGAAAAACTGTCTTCCGCAGTAAAAAGCGATTGCTTTTTTAAAAGATTTACAAATCCGAGTTTGACGAAAACGCTTTTTAAATCTTGCGGGAAAGGATATGTAAGGGCGCAATCTTCAGCCGAAAGCGGAATATCGACGCAAGTATTTATCGTCGCTAAAACCTTAGACATTTCGGCGCTCGATTTGTTTTCAACAAGTTTGTCTTTAAGCTTACCTTTGACTTCGTCGATATTAAGATACAAATTTTCTATAGTGCCGTAAGTCTGTATTAAAGAAAGCGCGGTCTTTTCGCCGACGCCTTTAACGCCGGGAATATTATCCGAACTATCCCCCATAAGTGCTTTTAAGTCAATTATGTTTATAGGATTAATGCCGACTTTTTCGACGAAGTTTTCACCCGTGTATCGTTCGGTGTCGGTTATGCCGCGCTTTGTAAAATATACGGATACTTTTTCGTCGACGAGTTGAAAACTGTCCTTGTCGCCCGTATAAATTATAGTTTCGCAAGAATGGCGTTTTGCGAAAGTTCCTATAATATCGTCGGCTTCGATGCCGGCAAGTTCGAAACGCGCTATTTTAGCCGCATCCAATACTTGTTTTAAAACGGGAAGTTGGGCGGCAAGATCGTCGGGCATAGGTTTTCTCGTTCCCTTATAACCTTCGAACATTTTATGCCTAAAAGTAGGTTCCTTTCTGTCGAAAGCAACTAAAAGATACTTAGGCGAATGTTCCGCTATGATTTTTACGAGCATATTCATAAATGCGTAAACGGCGTTTGTAGGCGTTCCGTCTGCCGCTTGCATGGGCGGAGTAGCGTAAAAAGCACGATTTATTAAACTATTTCCGTCAATTAAAATAAATTTATCCATTTTTTTTAAAATACTTCAATAAAATCCTTGATTTTAAATTCCTTTTGTGTTATTATATATAAGCATTTGAAAAAAGTGCGCCGCTGTGGCAGAATAGGCAGACGCAAGGGACTTAAAATCCC
>CAYNYV010000030.1:0-18501 GCA_964401515.1 uncultured Christensenella sp. | reverse complement strand
AGAGGTATCTGGCGTGAAGTCCCTTTCTGAAATATGAAAGGGCTTTTTCTATATAATTACCAATCGAAGTTACGCTGTCAGGGATTGTAACGTCCGCCAACGCGCCACAGCGACAGAACGCATAATCGCCAATCGCGGTTACTTTATCGGGGGTTGTTATGCTTGTTAACTTTTTGCAGTTATAAAAAGCAGAGTCGCCTATCTTGGTAAGGTTGTCGGATAAACGTACGGACGTTAAATTTGCACAATTCTTAAACGCCGTCGAAGCGATAGTCGTAACGCTGTCGGGGATAAAAACTTCGGTAGCCGTTTCGTTACCGTAAAATGCCGCCGAAGCGATTTCCGCAACGGGTAAATTGTTGTAAGTATCGGCAACACGTACCCTTGTCGCGGTGCCTTCATAATCGGTAACCGAATAATAGGTTCCGTCGGAATATAGTGTGTACACAACGCCCGCCGTTGCGCCGACTAAGTTGTTGCAAACCGCGCATACGCCGTCATCGTCAACGGTGTGCTCTGCCTTATCTTTTACATTATCGCAAGTGCCGCAAGCGTACCAATGGTAATCGTTATCGTAAGAATACGTAGACTTCCAAGAGTGGTTTACTTTATTGGTGTAATTTTCGGTTTCAACCTTACCGCAAATTTTGCAAGTTTTAGTGTCGTAGCCTTGCGTTTGGCAAGTGGGGGCGGTGGTAACGGTATTCCAATTATGGTCGGAATATTCTCCGTTTTTCCATTCGATTGCTTTGCACTCGGTACAAATATGATAGAACAATCTATCTTCACAATAAACGGTCGTGCCCGAAGTAAAACATTTGTATTCGCCGAAAGTATGTACGTGCTTTTCGGGTGCATTGACCGTTTGCGTAGAACCGTTGCCGAAAGTTATCAGTAAATCGCCGTTGTCGTTAAACGCCACCGCAGTAATACGCGTTGCGTTTTGCAAAGTAATAATTTCTTCCGTTAACTCGGCAATCTTTTCGCCTTGCGTAGCGGTTGTACTTTGTATCGTCGTTAAAAGCGCGTCGATTTCGGCAGTTTTTGTTTGGTAAAGTTCTGTCAACGCCGTTATTTTATTTTCGAGTTCGGTTTTATTTGCCGCTATCGTTGCATTTGCCGTTTGGATTGAAGATTCCAACGCAGCAACTTTGGTGTTGTACGCTGTCGTTAAATCGGAAATTGCCGCTTGATTCGCCGTATCTGCTTGTTTAAGCAAAGCAATTTCAACGGCGTATTTTACGTCCAAAGCGGCGATTGCTTTTTGATTTTCCGAGATAGACGCTAAAAGTTCGGCGTCTTTTTCTTTGTAATCGTTTTTTAATTTGTTGATTTCGTCATCCAACAGATTTTTGTCGGCTGCCATTTGTTGTTGCAAAGAAAGGACTAAAGCGTCGATTTCTTCGGCGGAATAGGTTTCGTCGGCGGAATAAGTTCTGTTGTTAAAAACTATTCCCACGGTTGCGGTCGCGCCAAGCGACACGATAAGTGCACAGACTATTAAGATAATTGTCTTTTTCATAAGTTTTCTCCTCGATGCTTTTACAGCATTCTGCTGTATTAAGCACATTATACAGCATTTTGTTGTAAAATGTCAATAAAATAAACTTGTCGACGAGATTATTTATGATTGAATTTTCAAGAAGATTGAAGGAACTAAGAATAGAAAACGGATTCACCCAACAATCTATTGCCGAAAAATTAGGCATTAAACAGCAATCTTACGCGAGATACGAAATCGGCAGCGGCGAGCCTTCCTTACAAACGCTTGTTTATATAACGAAAATTTTCGGGGTGACGTCGGATTATTTATTGGGGATCACCGATTACTGAAAGCGACAAAAAAACGATTAATAACTAAAAGCAAAAATTAAAAACAACGTTTTTGAAACGTTTAAAACACAAAAAGCCCGCCTATAGGTCGATTATCGACGTTTTAGGCGGGTTTTTATATTTCGGTTTCGGATTAACGAAACATTCGTTTTATACCTGCCCGATATAAAAAATTCAACGATATTTGTAAATCTATCTTGCGTAAAACGTTAAAAACGGGAATGTCTGATTGTTTAGTGTTTTTCGGGATTACAATCCAAAAACTTTTTGTAATTACTGTTTTTTAGGATTTCGGTCTAAAAATTAGCGTGTTTTTAAAAATATTCGGATTGTAATCCCGAAAATAGTTGACTTTATTTATTTAAAGGGATATACTAAAATCAGTGATATAGGGAGAACGTTTATATGCAAGTTCAAAGGCAGGAATACCTAAATAAACTTATCGCATTAAAGGATAGGCAAATAATAAAAGTCGTTACCGGCATTAGGCGGTGCGGAAAATCCACGGTACTAAAACAATTTAAGCAACTTATTTTAGATAGCGGCGTGAATCAAAACAGAATAATATCGATTAACTTCGAAGATTTAGCGTATGAAGATTTATGCGATTATAAAAAACTTTACGCATATATAACCGAAAGACTTCAAGACGGCGTTAAAAACTATGTTTTTTTGGACGAAATTCAGCACGTAAAGGATTTCCCTAAGGCGGTTGACAGTTTGTTTATAAAAGATAACGTCGATTTGTACATTACGGGTTCGAACGCTTACTTGCTATCGGGCGAAATCGCAACTTTGATATCGGGTAGATACATTCAAATCAACATGCTTCCCCTGTCGTTTAAAGAATTTTGCGATGCAGATACGAATTTATTTTCCGCCGCCAAAAAGTACAACGAATACATCGAAACAAGTTCCTTCCCCTACGTTTTACAACTTAAAGACCAGCCTACGTTTATAAAAGACTATCTTGAAAGCATTTATAATTCGATTGTAATAAAAGACATAATTTCACGCAAGCAAGTAACCGACGTTAAAACTTTGCAAGATATTTTAAGGTTTGTTTTCGCTAATATCGGGGGGCTTTTATCATCGAATAAAATCGCCGACACTTTGACTTCTTACGGCAGAAAAACAGACGCGAAAACTGTCGAAAAATACCTTGAGGCTTTGTCGGAAAGTTACATCGTCTACCAAGCGAAACGCTATAACGTAAAAGGCAAACAGTACTTAAAAACCCTTGAAAAGTATTACGTTGCCGACGTGGGACTAAGGGCTGTAATGCTGCCACCGCAAAAAACAGATTTCGGTAAACTGCTTGAAAACATAGTTTACTTAGAACTTTTAAGACGCGGCAAAAAAATTTTTGTCGGCAAGATCGACGATTACGAGGTCGATTTCGTCGCCCAAGGCGATAACGACACGGAATATTACCAAGTCGCTTTAACGGCGCGCGACGAAGACACGCTTAAACGCGAACTTAGGCCGCTTCTTTTAATAAAAGACAATTACCCTAAGTATCTTTTGACATTAGACGACGATCCCGAAACCTCGTATGAGGGCATTAAATGTTTAAACGCAAGAAACTGGCTTCTTTCAAAATAAAACAAACTTAAAAAACAACAAAAACCCGCCTATAGGTCGATTATCGACACTTTAGGCGGGCTTTTAAATTTATAAGCCGACAAAAAATTAAGCGAAAAAACTTACTTTTTTATATAAAGTTTGTCGTCGCAAACGTCTACCGTTACGGTCGTATCGGGCAAAATATTGCCTGCGATTATTTCTTTTGCAACCATCGTTTCGACGTTTTGTTCGATAAACCGCTTTAACGGTCTTGCGCCGAAAACCATATCGTAACCGCCGTTTATTATAAAACTTTTTGCGGCGTCGCTGATTTTTAAGTCGACGCGTTTTTCTTTTAAGCGCGACTGCAATTTTTCAAGCATCAAATCGACGATTTTACCGATTTCCTTTTCGGAAAGCGGTTTAAAGGTAATTATCGAACTTAGTCTGTTCAAAAACTCCGGTCTGAAGGAAATTTTCAGTAAAGCGTCGATTTTACCTTTCGCTTCGGCGGTGACTTCGCCGTCCTCCACGCCGTCCAAAAGGTATTCCGAACCGAGATTTGATGTTAAAATTATAATGGTATTTTTAAAATCGACAGTACGTCCTTGGCTGTCGGTTAACCTTCCGTCGTCCAAAACCTGCAACAAAATATTGAAAACGTCCTTATGCGCCTTTTCGATTTCGTCGAACAACACGACGGAATACGGTTTTCTTCTTACCGCTTCGGTAAGTTCGCCGCCCTCGTCGTACCCCACGTACCCCGGAGGCGCGCCGATAAGCCTTGATACGGAAAACTTTTCCATGTATTCGGTCATATCGATACGAATAATATTATTTTCGTCGTCGAAAAGCGTTTTTGCAAGCGTTTTTGCAAGTTCGGTCTTACCGACGCCCGTCGGTCCCAAGAACAAAAACGAGCCTATAGGTCGGTTAGGGTCGGAAATCCCCGCGCGCGAACGTATAATTGCTTCCGACACGAGCTTAACTGCTTCGTCCTGTCCGACTACTCTTTTATGCATAATTTCGGGAAGCCTTAAAAGTTTTTCGCGTTCGCCCTCCAAAAGTTTGGCAACGGGAACGCCCGACCATTTAGACACGATTTTGGCGATGTCCTCTTCGGTAACCCTATCGGAAAGCATTTTTGCTTTTTCGCCGACGGCTTCTTCCGATTTTTTAAGTTCTTCTTTTAAAGCGGGCAACTTGCCGTATTTTAATTGAGCGGCAGTGTTTAAATCGTAACTTCTTTCCGCCTTTTCGATTTCCGCGGACACGGAAGCGATTTGTTCGCGCAACTTGCTTATTTTGTCGATAGCGTCCTTTTCGGTTTTGAGTTTCGCACTCATTACGTCGAATTTAGAAGTCAAAAGCGACAATTCTTTTTCGATTGAATCGAGCCTTGACTTCGACAAAGGATCGGATTCCTTTTTAAGCGCGGCTTTTTCGATTTGAAACTGCATTATCTTGCGCCTTACGTCGTCCATTTCGGACGGCATCGAATCAATTTCGGTTTTAACGGTAGCCGCCGCCTCGTCGACAAGGTCTATCGCTTTGTCGGGTAAAAATCTGTCGGTAATGTATCTTTCCGACAATGTTGCCGCCGCGATTAAAGCGTTGTCGTTTATCTTTACGCCGTGGAAAACTTCGTACTTTTCCTTAAGCCCGCGCAAAATCGACACCGTGTCTTCGACGGAAGGTTCGTTAACCGTCACGGGCTGAAAACGACGTTCGAGGGCGGGATCTTTTTCGATATATTTTCTGTATTCGTCCAAAGTCGTAGCGCCGATGCAATGAAGTTCTCCGCGCGCGAGCATGGGCTTTAATAAATTACCCGCGTCCATCGCGCCGTCGGTTTTGCCCGCACCGACGATCGTGTGCAACTCGTCGATGAACAAAATGATTTTTCCTTCGCTTTTTTTGACTTCGTTTAGAACGGCTTTAAGCCTTTCTTCGAACTCTCCGCGGTATTTTGAGCCTGCGACCAGCGCGCCCATATCGAGCGAGAAAAGTTTTCTGTTTTTAAGCGTTTCGGGAACGTCGCCCTTTAAAATACGCTGTGCCAAGCCTTCGGCGATAGCCGTTTTACCTACGCCTGCCTCGCCGATTAAGCACGGATTGTTTTTACGTTTACGCGACAAAATCATTATAACGTTTCGAATTTCCTCGTCACGCCCGATAACGGGATCGAGTTTATTTTGCCGCGCCGTTTCGACAAGGTCTTGCCCGTACTTATTTAAAACGTCGTAAGTCGATTCGGGCGTGTCGCTTGTAACGCGCATGGATCCGCGGATTTCCTTAAGCGACTTTAAAACGCCGCTTTCGGAAACGTTTTCGTCCGATAAAAGTTTTTTAAGCTTACCGTTGCCCTTTTTGATTATTCCAAGCAAAACGTGTTCGACAGAAACGTATTCGTCCTTCATGTTTTTAGCGACGTTTTCAGCTTCTAAAAACACGGCATTAAGGCTTTCCGACATATACAAATTACCGCCCGTTTGCTTAGAAAACCCTCCTATAAGCCCGTTAACGCCGTTTTTTAAACTTTCCGCGTTGCATCCGCAGTTTTGCAAAAGTTTGGAAACAAAACATTCCTCGTCACAAAGCATCGCGTATAAAACGTGCTCTTCTTTTAGTTCCGGATTGCCGTTTTCACGTGCGATATTTTGTGCCTCGTTTAAAATTTCGGCAGTTTTTTTAGTAAGTTTTTCTGTATTCATAAATCTGCCTCCTTATAAAGATTTATGTAAGCCGTTAAAGATTTTTTCAGTTTTTTACGGCTGTTTTAAAAATCGATATTGTCCTTAATTTTAAGATAATTGTAATGCAAATTTTCCTCCGCCGTACCGACAAAATAATCCTCGATAAACCCGTTTATAAGTTTATCTATAACGTTTACGTAATCGGTTATTTTTAAAGCGATTTCCGCCGTGCCGCACTTTTCCTTAAACCTTAGTTTCCGCACGAGTTTACCGTCTACGACAGAATACTCGACGTCACCGAGGTATTTATGCTCGATTGCGATAAAAGCGTTAAAAAACTCGTTTATAACGGTAATAAGCGCTTGGCTTGTCGTCCTTAATGCGATTTTCAAATACCCCGAAAACTCGTCTTCGGTAAACAGTTCGACCGAATAGGTAACGCGCGGATTGTATTTATAGTTTATCGCGCTTAAAAAATCTATCGTCGACTGTTGCCGCCTTTCGACGCGCATTCTTCCGTGCTGTTCGAAAGCCTCGGTAACGAGACTTAAAATCTCCTCGATACGCCTACCCGACGTGCTATACCCCACGTAACTTGCAAGAATCTCGTTAACGAGCGTCGACCGCGACTTGCCCGTTTTTAACGCGGCGTTGTCGATAAGCCTTATTACTTCGTCGGATAAAACCATACTGTATACGCTTTTACTCATTTGTTATCTCCTCTTTAGATATCTGACTATATTTTAGCATATTTTAATAATTTGTCAAGTTTTTTATATAACTTTTTTTACAAATTTAAAAGTTTTTTCATCTAATGCCTTAACTTGCAAACGGAAACGCTCCGTATAGTCCCGACTAAACATAAAAAAAAAACCACGCCGCCGCGGATAACCGCGACGGCGCTTTTAGTGACTTTAAATAATAATCATAAAAGGAAGTTTATTTTTAAATTATTTAAAGTATTAAGTTTAACTATTCCTCCGAGTTCTCGGAAGTCGCGGCAGAAGTAGAAACTTCGACCTCGTACTTATCGGCTAAAACGCTTGCCGTGAACGTAGCGGTTACGGTGCCGTCTTCTGCGGTTGTAAACTCAACGTCCGTACCGTTTACTTTTACCGCGGTAACGGTAACTGCGCCTGCGTTGTTAGGCGTAGCGGTAATAGTTACGCTTTCGCCCAAAGCGACTTTTGCGGCACTAAACGCCACGGTAACATCGCTACTCGAAGTATCGCTTACCGATACGGTCTTAGACGCGTTTTCGTAGAACTTAATGTTGTTAATTTCAACGGGATAGCCCCAGCCGCCGCCGGCACCCAACAAGAAGAAGTCTTTAACCTTAGCGCCCGTCATTTCGCCGAGTTTGCCGTAAGTTCCGTCCGCAAGTATGATGTAAAGCGCAACGGTTGTCTTGTCGCCGACAGTCTTAAAGGTAAATGCGTAACTTGCAGAAGTTGTCGCCGTATTAGGTCTCGTCAACTTATCCCATTCGAAGTATCTTTGTTCTCCGTCCGCACCGACCTTATACTGACAAGTACTTGAATTTGTGTAAATATCGAAGATGTAGTACGGTCCCGTGCCGGTAGCAGCACCGGTTTTCAACGAACCGGTAGCAGCATAAATCGCCGCGCTATCACTCATTTCGTTATTATACACATCGTCGGAATTCATTCTGAAGTCAAGCCACAAATTTACCTTCTCCGACCACCTAGCTACTAACCAATCGACGTCGAGCGTTACGAGCAAGTCGGTATAGTCCAAACCGCTTCCAAGCGTAATAAGGCTTCCGATAGTCATTGCGCCGGTAGTTTTAACCGAGTAAACGCCGTTGTCGTTCGTAAGGGTAACGTTATTCTTGTCCGAATCGGCAATGCTCATCCACACGGTGGATCTTGTAAACTCGATACAATTGAAAGCGATTTCGCCATTTTCTACCGTAACGGTAAGGTCGTCGTGACGCGCGACTTTTACGATGTGTTCGCCGTCGAACAACAAAGCGGTATAAACGCCGTCCTTGTATTCGGCAACAACTTCCTTACTGCCGAGTACGAAAGTAATCGTTTCGTTTTCCATCGCGTAAGAAGAAGTTTCCGAAGGATATTTGTGCTTTGCAGTAAAGGTTACTTCATGAGCAACGCCCAAAATCGTTTCAACGCCGATTTCGTATTTATCGCTATAAGTGTTTGCCGCAAACGTAGCAGTAGCCACACCTTCGTCGGTAACGGTGAAAGGTATCGCAGTTCCGTTCATCGTAATTGCGGAAACGGTAACGGTAGCGTTATCGACCTGTTTAGGCGTAACGGTAATATTTACGTTTTCGCCCAAGCCGAGTTTATCTTGGCTTAAAGACACCGTAACGTCGCTACTCGAAGTACTGCTTACCGATATTGTCTTAGAATCGTTTTCGTAGAACTTAATGTTGTTGATTTCAACAGGATTGTCCCAGCCGCCGCCCGCGCCTAACAAGAAGAAGTCTTTTACCTTTCCGCCCGTCATTTCGGCGATTTTTGCGTAAGTTCCGTCCACAAACTTAATGTAAAGCGTGACGGTAGTCTTATCGCCTGTTGTTTTGAACTTAAACGCATAACTCGAATGAACTGCGGTTTTTTGCCAGCTTCCGACTAAAACGGAATCCCATTCGAAATATTTCTTTTCGCCGTCCGCACCTACGGAATATATGCAAGTGTAAGAGTTTGTACCGATGGTGAACAAATAATACGGTCCGACACCGCTACCGTTTAAAGTACCGGAACCCGCGGGTGCATATATCGACGAACTTTGATTCATTTCGTTTGTATAAGCTTCATCGGTATTCATTCTGAAGTCGAGCCATTGATAGGCACCGCCTTCGCCCCAAACGCGTAACCAGTTAATATCAAATGTTACAAGCGTATCGGTAAAGTCTACGCCGTTACCTAAAACTATAAGGTTTTCGGTCGTTAACGCACCCGTCGTCTTTATAGAGTACGAATAATCGTCCCCCCTAGTAAGGCTTACTTTATCTTTAGCGTCGGCGGTAAGTTCGACCAAAACTTTTTCCTGTTCGAATACAAGAGGCGAAACGTTCATTACGCCGTCTTCGATTTCGACGGTAATAGAGTTATGTTTAAGAACTTTAAGCGTGTAAACGCCGTCTGCAAGGGAAATTTTATAACTTCCGTCTTCGTATTCGGCAACGGTTTCCTCCGCACCCATTACAAAGGTAATTGTTTCGCCCGTTAACGGAGAAACTTCGGTACTACCTACGGACTTATGTTGAGCGGTAAAAGTTAAGTTGTGAACGATACCTTTAGCGGTCGCTTCGACGACTATCGTTATGTTATCGTCCAAAACGTTACACTTATAGGTCGCCGTTACGACACCGTTTTCACCTGCGTTCAAAGTCAAGTAATTTCCGTTAACCTTAATTCCTGTAACGGTAACTTCTTTACTCTTGATTGTCTTAGGCGTGGCGGTAATCGTCGTCGTGTCGTCTAAAGCGAGCGTTTCTTTGTCGAAGGTAACGTCAGCGTATTCGCTCGATTCGTCACCCACCGCTACGGTTCCGACTTTGGAAGCGTTTTCATAGAACTTAATGTTGTTGATTTCAACAGGATTGTTCCAGCCGCCGCCCGCGCCTAACAAGAAGAAGTCTTTTACCTTAGCGCCGCTTATTTCGCCGAGTTTAGCATAAGTACCGTCCGCGACTTTAATATAAAGCGTAACTGTAGTCTTATCGCTTGCAGTTTTAAAGGTCATCGCGTAGCTTGCCGAAGTCGTCGCCGTATTAGGTCTTGTCACGGCACCCCATTCGAAGTATCTTTGTTCTCCGCCCGCACCTACGGTGTATCTGCACGTATAAGAATTGGTATGAACGCCGAACATGTAGTAACTACCTACGCCCGAACCTGACACATTTTTCGTACCGGCAGGCGCATAAATAGCAGAACTCGCGTTCTTTTCGTTACCGTATTCATCGTCGCTGTTCATTCTGAAGTCAACCCACAAATCGACACCGCCTTGCCAAAGTGGTCTCAACCAATCGACGTCGAACGTTACGAGCGTATTCGTATAATCGAGCCCGTTACCTAAAACGATAAGGTTTGCGGTCGTTAACGCACCGGTCGTCTTTATAGAGTACGAACCGTCTTCGGCTTTGGTAAGGCTTACTTTGTCCTTAGCGTCGTTTGTTAGTTCGACAAAAACTTTTTCTCTTTCGAAAACAAGTTCTGAAACGTTCATTTTGCCGTTTTCGATTTCGACGGTGATATCATTATAACCACGTACTTTTACAGTGTAAGCGCCGTTTGCAAGGGCTACTTTATAAGTGCCGTCTTCGTATTCGGCAACGGTTTCTTCCGCACCCATTACGAAAGTAATCTTTGCGTCCGTTAACGCAGAAGCATCGGTGTTTCCGACGAATTTATGCGTTGCGGTGAAGGTTAAGTCATGAGGAATCCCTTTCGCAATCGCTTCGACGACTACTTCGAGCTTATCCGCCAAAACGTTTGACGTAAACATAGCGGTTATCGTACCGTCGTCGTTTGATTGCATAGTCAACGTGCGGTTGTTAACCTTAACAGCCATAACGGTAACTGTCTTATCGGCGATTTCTTTAGGAACAACGGTAATTGTCAAAGTTTCGCCCAAACCGAGTTTTTCTTTATCGAAAGTAACGCCAACGTATTCGCTCGATTCGTCCCCCACCGCTACTGTTCCGACTTTGGAAGCGTTTTCATAGAACTTAATGTCGTTGATTTTAACGGGATAGCCCCAGCCGCCGCCCGCGCCTAACAAGAAGAAGTCTTTTACCTTAGCGCCGCTTATTTCGCCGAGTTTAGCATAAGTACCGTCCGCAACTTTAATATAAAGTGAAACGGTTGTCTTGTCGCTTGCAGTCTTAAAGGTCATCGCGTAACTTGCAGAGGTCGTCGCCGTATTAGGTCTTGTCACGGCATCCCATTCGAAGTATCTTTGTTCTCCACCGGCACCTACTGTGTATCTGCACGTATAAGAGTTGGTATGAATGCTGAACATATAATAACCGCCGACGCCCGAGCCGCTAACATTCTTTGAACCCGTAGGAGCATAAATCGAAGCACTTTGGTTTTTCTCGTTGGTATAAGATTCGTCGCTGTTCATTCTGAAGTCGAGCCATAAATCGACACCGCCTTGCCAAAGAGGTCTCAACCAATCGACGTCGAACGTTACGAGCGTATTCGTATAATCGATTCCGCTACCCAAAACGATAAGGTTTTCGGTCGTTAACGCACCTGTGGTTTCAACAGAGTACGAACCGTCCGTACCTTTCGTAAGACTTACTTTATCGTTAGCGCCTTCCGCCAAACGGAGCCATACGTAAGACCTTGTAAGTTTTAATTCTTGCGCGTCGGTACCGCTGTTTTCTACCGTAAGGGTGTAAGGGTCGTGACCTTCGACGGAAACCGTATAAGTACCGTCGGCAAGTTTAACTTTGTAAGACGAACCTTTGACGCATACGCCGTATTTGGTAACCGCGTCCGACTTAAATGCGAATTGTGCGTTTTCAAGCGCGTAGTATTCTGTTTCGTTGTCGTATTTGTGAACCGCCGTAAAGGTGATTTCGGAAGTTTTAGCCGTTTCTTCGGTAACAATCTTTAACGAATAAGCTTTACCGAGTTCATCGACCAAGAACGACAATTCAGCCGAACCGTCATAGTTTAAGTTGTATTTAACGGCATTACCGTTGAGATATATTTCCTTGATAGCGACTTCCTTATCTTCGGACGCAGCAGCCTTGGGCGTTACCGTTACTTGTACGCGGTCGCCTATAAACGCTTTATTTACCGCATCGACTTCGACTTGACTTGAAGACTCATCGTCAAACTCTATCATAGACATTGTTTCGTCGCCGCTGTAAATCTTGAATTCGGTAATCGAACAAGCGTCCCAAGGACCACCCGTACCGCCAATGAACAAATCGGTTACTTGATCGCATTTGAAATAACCTATATATTCGTAGGATTTACCGGATTTAACGAAGAATTTTGCCGTCGTAATCTTGTTTTCGGTCGAGAAAGCAATCATATAGCTTGCCGAAGTCGTATCGGATGCGGTCTTGTTTTCTCCCGCACCGACTTGATAGTTCGACTTACCGTTATTGGTCCAAAAGTCAAACTGCGCATATTCGCCTACGTTCGACGAATGTTCTTTAGACTTCACCAAGGTGTTTTTATTACGTATCGTATCGACCCTTAAATCTAACCATTTGCCATGCGTATCGCCTACCGTAAAGGTAAATACCGCATTCGTGTAGTCAACGCCGCTACCAAAGATAAATCTATTCTTTGCGGGGTCAAGTTGCGTTCCCGTGAAAACGAAAGAATCGCCCTTTTCGGTTTGCGTTATGGTGATATATTCCTTAATGGAATCTTCCGTATAGTCTACGAGTATACCGCTTTTCGTCAACGTAAGTTTACCGTCTATAAGCCCTTGGAACGCGCCGTATTCTATCGTAACTTTTTCTTCCGCATAGCCGGGAATTTGTAAAGTATAATTTCCGTCGGGGGCGTATACCGTCAAAGCGCCGTATTTATCGGTCGTGCCCGCATAGTAATTGCCGTCTTCGTCGACGAGGGTAATCGCCGTATCTTTAAGCGCCGCTTTGCCTGTGTAAGCGTACCCGCCGATTACGGGGATTTCGTGTTTGGTAAGGTCGGTTTCTTCGACTTCGACTTCGATATTCGCGTAAACCGTGCCCGTAGGCATCGAAACGATTAAAGTGTTGTATTCTTCGCCGTTTATCTTAAGCGATTTCAAAATATAACCTTCGTCGGGGGTAATCGTAAGGAAAGAACCTTCGTTATAAGAACCTTTCATTTCCACCGTAGCGTGTTCCAAAGTTTCGCCGTCATTGATTTTATAAACGACGGGGTCCGCCTTATCGAACCAGCCGTATTCGGTGTATCTTAGCCAACCTTGAGGATTCGTCCAACTGTAGCCGCTTTCGTTCATATCGGTTATAGACCACCAACCGAGCCTCTGTTTATTGAAATCCTCTTGCACGATAAGCGCCGCATCGATACTGACCGTATCGCTTTTTCCACCGAGCATGCTCCACGGAATCATCGCTTCGCCGTCGAAACCGTCGTTGTCGACGTTTATCTGACCGTGAACTTTAGCCGCGTATTCGATAGACGCGTTGTATTGCGTGTAATTTCCACCGTTCGTGCTTTTGGTGGTTTGATAGACACCGTTAGGCAAAAGTTCTATCTGCCACGCGTTGTCCTTTATTTGCGTAACGTCGCCGGATGCGACGTAAAGTTCTACGCAACTGCTGTTGCTGGGAGCAAGCGAAGGGTTACGGTATGCTTTAGGCCCCCTCCAGCTAAACGCCAAAAGAACGCCTTCGTCGCAAACGGTCGCCCACATTTTGTAATCGGAATCGAATCCGCCTAAATCGTTATGACATTCGTATGGATTAACGCTGCCCCATTCCGAATCGTCAAGCACGCCGTCAAGCGTAATGCCGTTATACGTATTGACGGTCGTTACCGTTTGAGAGGGCTTATAAAGCAACTCGTCCTCGTTTAACGTACCGTCATCGGTGTTTCCGCACGCTACTGCCAAAACAAAGCATAATGCGAAAATCACGCCTAACAAGATTTTTAAGAATTTTTTCATTTCCCTTTTCCTCCTTTTACATAGGGATGCCGAGAAGAACTATTTCGGGTATACCGGTAGTTTCCGCATCTTTTGTGAAATCTCTGTTAATGGTTATTTTAACCGTCTTAACTTTTAATTCGTTAAACGTTGCAGTCGCCGCGCCGCCCGATCTTAAGATTCCGCCGGGAGAGTACATACCCCAATAAAACTGAAGTTTGTTAATGCAAAGCGTAGTCTTTTTATTACCGACTAAAGCCTTCATTTCGATGCGTTCGACTTCCTCAAAAGTCTTATTCTCGTTGCGGGAATTGTAAATCATTAAAGCCTTTAATACTCTGTAATCGTCGAATTTAAAGGTAATTGTTATGCTGCTGTCGCTGAATTCGAATTCTTTTACGAAAGGACAATAATCTTCGCTGTTTAAATTAATAAGATCGTCCGTTAAGTAAGATATATCGTTATGTTTTTTACCGGTAACCGATACTCTCGCGTCGGCTGCTATGTTGGTATATTTTGTAGCGCCCGTGCAATAAAGCTTCGGTTGCAAACCCTCGGTGGGACCGTTAAGGTGCATAACAAGCATTCCGTTATTGTTTTTAACCCATTTAACCACGTCGGTCGCGGGGCATCTCGAATGCGATGCGGCTTGGGTTTGTCTGTGGTAAACCATTATAAGTTCGCCGCCCGTTTCGACAAAGCAGTGATGCCCTACGCCCGAAATAAGGTCGCTGACAAAACCGCTTTCAACAGACAAAAGCATCGCGCCTTCTTCTAAAACGAGCCTTCTGAAAGGTCCGACGGGACTATAACCGACGGCAACGTTTACTTCATACGTGTTGGTCATGTAAGAACCGACAGACATCGTAAGATAATAAAGTCCGCTTTCGGCGTTATATAAAACTTCGGGACCTTCGTTAATATAGGAGCTGTCTACGTCGCAGTAGCTGCGGCTTTGTTCGTAAGTTTCGGTTTCTTTATATCCTTGAGAATACTTTGTCGCGTCGAACGCGGCGGCATCCTCGTTGTAAACTTCGGCGGCTTCTTCGGAAACGAAGTTCATATGAGGACGAGTAATCCTCGTAAGCGTCGAATAATCGAGTTGAGCCCAATCGTTATCGAGCGTCTTTACTACATAAATACATTGTCCCGGGAACAACGAACCGTAACTATCCATTGCGAAAGCCGTACCGAAAGACGCTCTCGAAAAATACAGATATTTATCGTTCGTGACAGGGTCGACAAAGGGATGTGCGTCGAGAATTTGGAAATATCCCATTCCGCCGTCCACGTCGATGTAACGTGCCGAATCGGGTACGAGAGTTCCGTTTACGACGGTACCCGCTTGTTCTTTGTTTTCGTATTGGAAGGTTTGCGAAGCCCTTGCCGCGGCGTTGTTAAACCAAGGATCGTCGTTGGATACGGTGTCGCCCTTTCTACCGATAGCGCCCGAATAGTAATCCAAGTCTTCGTCTTTGTACTCGGAATACGTCTTATAGCCTTCCGCCGTGCCGTAATCGACGCCGTCTATAACCGCGCCTTTTTCCTGACCGTTCCACATTTTGTACGGACCGACGGGTCTTGTCGCGACGGCAAGACCTACCGTCAAACTTACGTACATATCGCTGTTGTAAGAATGATATTTCGTCTTTTCCCTTGCCGTGTAAAACATAAAGTAGACGCCCGTACTTTCGTCGGTTGCTTCTAAGCCGTAATCTTCCGGATCGGCGTCCTTATCCCAAATAACCTCCGGTGCCCACGCGGCATCGGTTTCCCATCCGTCGTCTTGATATACGTACGCCGCCGAATAAGGTTTCCAACTAACGAGGTCGTCGCTTATGTAGGTATTGAATGCGGAACTGCCCGTCGTGCCGAAAAGTATGTACTTGCCGTAGTAATCTTTATCGGTTTCGTCTTGACAATATACGACTTGGGGGTCCGCATTGATAAATTGCTTATCGTTTCTGTAAAAGACCTCTTTATCGTATACCGTTTCGATCTCCGACGAGGTTTCGAAACTGTAAGTGCCGATTCCGTCGTTGTAATGCTTGCCTTCGATAAGTTCGAAAGCCTCGTCGGATTCGGCACAGCCTGCAAGCGAAATACTAAGTGTAAGTACCGCTGCAAGAAGTAAAGTTGCCAACTTTTTCATGAACTGTTTTCCTCCTGGTTCATATTAAAATTTTTTATTGATATCGAGCATTGCCCGTTATATCCTTAACCACTGTTTTTTGTTGTTAATCGACCTATAAAACGACTTTTTGTCCATTATATATATGTCGCGGTATATTGTCATTCGATTATATTCGCACGATTTAGTAACGTTTGCGTGGCGTGGCTTTTCTATCCGTACGCTTTAGATTAAACTGTTTTATCACACGTACTTATAACGATGACGGCGTTTATGCAATAAACGCCAAAAGGGGATATCCCCTTTTATATTCCGTTCGGCTTTTTCGCTTACTTTACCGTTATATAGCGATTTACGAGGATTTACGCGCGTAAGCGCGAATTAAAAAAAGCGCGAAAACGGGCTTATACGGCTACTTTCGTCTGCCTTTTCGGGTTTCCCCGAAAAAGCAGATTCGAAAATAAAGTAAGAAAAAAGAAAAGTACTCTCGGTATGATCTTAACTAATTCGTCCGCACGTTATTTGGCATTAAAAATAAATGAAACCGACTTTAAAATTTACCGCAAAAGAACGCTACGCGGACTAACTGTTTATTTGATTGTACCATACAATAGCAAGCTTGTCAATACTTTTTTGAAAAAAAGTAACGATTTACTCGGTCAATAATGTAAAAGCCTCGTTCCAAACGCCTATTGTATACATAAATAGTTTACCCCCCCCCCCCGAGAAAATTGTCAAGCATTTTGCAGTGCTTTATCAAAAAAAGTAATAAATTCAGTATAAAATATCGGGTTTTTATAAACGAAAAAGTAAGCCGTTTCGCGCCGTTTTTTATAAAAGCAATCTTTTTTGCGCCGATAATCGACCTATAGCCCGACTTTTTTCAATTTTAGTCTTTTAAATTATAAAAAAGAACTCGACTTATGTCAAGTTCTCAGCCTTTATAAAAATATGACGACATACAAACGATTTTACCGTCAAAACCTTTATTATTTGCAACAAATTTTCTTTTTGTTTCAGCGTCTACAAACAAAACACGGCGTACAACGGAATGGATTTTATCCCGTTTTCGAAGCCGAAATTCTTTGCGGAAAGCCTAATCGAATAGCAAGGCGCGTATTTATCGACGAAAACTTTTAAACTTTTTGCTTTTACGTTGTCAGCAGATTTGACTTCGACCGGAATAACCGAATCGTCTTTACGAACAACAAAGTCGATTTCGGCTTTTCCGTTAGATTCCCAATAATTCAATTGATAACCTTTCGCCGCAAGTTGCTCTGCCACGTAATTTTCGGCAAGCAAACCTCGGGCGCGGTCGGACGTTATACCGTTTACCAAAACGTCTTGAGGAAAAGTCCCCGATTTAAAACAAAGCAATCCGACGTCCGAGTAATAAATCTTAAACGTACTCGCCCGTTATTCTTAAGCCCTCGAACCATGCCTTACAAAAATGCACCGGCTTAGAGTCCGCGTCGCGGTAATACAAAACGCCGTTACCGTAAATCCATTCGTGGTCTTTATCGTATTCGCCGACGAATTTGTATTGTTTCATATCGAATTCCTTCATCATCTTTCCCATTACGGAATAGGTAAAGTCTTGCTGACCTTTGCCGTGCTTGATGAATTCCTTTCCGTCGTAATAAATTTCGCCCACGTAAACGGAACCTTCGGGATACTTAATCGCACCGAAGCCGTAAGAAGACGCGCCTTCTTTAAAAGTACCGTTTTCCGGAACGTAATACCAAACGCCGACGCTGTTATGCTTATAAGCGTCGAAAACAACGTAATTTTTCATATTTTCACATCCTAAACTATTTCAATTTTTATAAAAATCGCTTTTATATATTCTTAAAAAGTCAAAAACCGCAAGCCGAAATACTAATTTGTTTTCAGCCGGCGGTTTTTTAATGCCGAAAGCGTTTATAAAAACCTTTTATTAAACGCTTAGGCGCGAAAAAGCAACTTTTTAAGTCGATTAAAACTTGTCGTGCAATTTTTTAATCGCTTCGACGGGTACTTTCGCTTGTCTGTCCATAGTGAATACGCCGTTGACTTCTTGATAAACGTCTGTAAGTTGAGTCATACAGAAACCGCAAAATTCCTTGTGGTCATAGATGAAATCGAGTTGCGCACCGTACTTTTTCAAAAAATCTTCTTCCGTGCCGACGCCCTTTCCGTATCCCCAAGCCGTTTTATCGGTATCTTTGTTGAACGCGATACCGGCGAATTCGGAAAACATAACGGGTTGACCTTTGTATCTGTAATCGCCGACGAAAAACATTCTGTTTCCGCAGCATGCCGCGTTTTCGCCGTTATAAATCTTTTCGAGATTGGTATCTAAAAACTCGTGCAGATAATCGTAAGATTCTGCATAGTTATGGAAAGTCAAAACGTCGGATACGGTATGTTCCCAACCGTCGTTGGAAACGACCAATCTTCCGTTCACGATAGGCTTAACGAGGTTATACATTTCCTCGGTCATTTTTTGAATTTCTTCGCTTTCGCGGATTTCGTTAACGCCCCAAGATTCGTTCCACAAAACGTATGCGATTATGGAAGGATGAGATAAATGCTGCTTTATAAGCTTCGGAAACTGTTTAAAATATTGCTTGTTTGCCGCATAACTGTATCCGTGCGCCGAAGGACATTCTTGCCAAG
>CAYNYV010000029.1:0-18825 GCA_964401515.1 uncultured Christensenella sp. | reverse complement strand
CCGCCTTGATAACGGCAAACTACGTCGTAATCGCTTGACAAAAGGTCAACCATTCTGCCCTTGCCTTCGTCTCCCCAATTTGTTCCTACTATCGCTGTAAGCATGTTTATATTATCCTTTTAATTATTTATTATTGCTAATTATTGTAAAAAAGTGAGCCTATAGGTCGATTATCGACTGTTTTACACTTTAACGTCGAACTCCGATTTACCGTTATGGCTACTCGTTAAAGGTTCTAAAACGTCGGTGCAAAACTTTTCGGTTTGTCTTACCGAAAGCCCTATAAAGTCGTCGATACAAATTATTTTGTCGAGTTCTTCCTTTGTAATATTAAAGCGCTCGTCGTTAAGAATTTTTTCAATCAAGTTGTTGTCTTTGCCTTCCGACTTCATTTCCTTCGCCGTTTCGACGGAAAGCTCACGTATAGCCTCGTGCAAAACTTGTCTGTCACCGCCTTTTTCCACGAGATACATCATAACGTTTTCCGTAGCCATAAAGGGTAATTCTTCGTTTAAATGTTTTTCCATAACCTTGGGATAAGCGGTTAAACCTTTTAAAACGTTTCCGTAAAGAATAAGCACACCGTCAATCGCCAAAAATGCCTCGGGCAAGGAAATCCTTCTGTTTGCAGAGTCGTCAAGCGTCCTTTCGAACCATTGCGAAGATGCCGTAATCGCAGGATTTAGTGCGTCGCTTATAACAAGACGGGATAACGAACAAATCCTTTCCGAACGCATCGGGTTACGCTTGTATGCCATTGCCGACGAGCCGACTTGACCGCTTTCGAAAGGTTCGTCGACTTCCTTAAGATGAGATAACAGCCTAATATCTGTAGCAAACTTGGAAGCGCTTTGAGCAATACCCGACAAAACTGAAAGAATAAAATAGTCTATCTTCCTCGAATAAGTCTGTCCCGACACCTTATAACATTCTTTGAAACCGAACTTTTCGGCGATAAGATTTTCAAGTTGTTCGACTTTTTCCGCCGATTTAAAAAGTTCCAAAAAACTTGCGCCAGTGCCGGTAGTTCCTTTGCATCCTAAAAACTTCATGGACGAAATAAAGTCACGCAGTCTTTCAAGGTCGAAAACTAAATCCTGCGCCCACAAAGTCGCGCGCTTACCGAGCGTAGTCGGTTGCGCCGCTTGAAAGTGCGTATAGGAAAGCGTTTTGTCGTTTTTATGTTCAAAGCAAAAGCGTTTAAAGACAGAAAGTAGGGCTATAAGCCTGTTTTCGACTAGTTTAAGCGCGTCACGGTAAATAATCAGGTCGGTATTGTCGCCGACGAAACAACTTGTCGCGCCAAGGTGAATTATAGGTTTTGCAAGCGGACAAATATCGCCGTAAGTCTTTATATGAGCCATTACGTCGTGACGTGTTATAGCCTCGTAACCGTCAGCCTTTTCGTAATCGATATCGTAGATATGCGATTTCATTTCGGCAATCTGTTCATCGGTTATGCAAAGACCTAATTCTTGCTGACTTTCGGCAAGCGCAACCCAAAGTTTACGCCAAGTTGAAAATTTATTGTCGGGCGAAAACAAAAATTGCATTTCTTTGCTTGCGTATCTGTCGCAAAGCGGATTTTGATAAACGTCCTTCACGGCTTGTCCTCCTGTTAACACTATAATACTATAAATCTTATTAACAAAAAAGTCAAGAATTTGTCTTTCGTTTAACAAATCTTTGTGCACCTTTCTTTTAAAGAACTGCAAAAAAGCAACGGTTTTTCCTATTAATCATACTTTTTAAGAAAATGTGAAATATTTTTCAGTATTTTACTTGACTAAAAAGAACGTAATAAGTTATAATCATATGGACAATAAAAAGGAGTCCTTATGACTGTTACAAAAAAATATATTATCGAAGGAATGAGTTGTGCCGCTTGCGTTTCACGCGTAGAAAAAGCGGTTAACGCGATTGACGGTGTTCAAGCTTGCGTCGTAAGTCTTTTGACAAACGAGATGCAAGTTACCTTTGAAGACAAGGTATCGTCCGTTGATATTATTAACGCCGTCGTAGGCGCCGGATACAAGGCGCAAGTTTTCGACAAAAATCAAAAAAGCGGGGCTATAGGTCGATTATCGGGCGAAACTAAGGCAATGATAAAAAGACTTGTACCGAGTGCCGTTATCATATTGATTTTAATGTACGTCGCCATGGGGCATATGGTAGGTTTAAATTTACCGCGCTTTTTACAAGGCGGGGAAAAAGCCCATATAGTTGCTTTGCTTCAATTAGTGCTTGCCCTTTTCGTGCTTATAATTAATAGGAAGTTTTTTATAAGCGGCGTAAAAAGTTTTATATCGTTATCGCCCAACATGGACGCGCTGATAACGCTCGGTAGCGGCGCAAGTTTTCTGTACAGCCTTTTCGTTACGATAAAAATTTGCATTTCGGTTGCAAACAAAAACTACGAAACCGCTCAAAACGCGTTGCACAATCTGTACTTCGACGGTTCGGCAATGATAGTCGTGTTTATAACGCTCGGCAAAATGCTCGAAAGCCTGTCAAAAGGCAAAACCGCCAATGCGATTTCCGCTTTAATGGCACTTGTACCCGACACGGCAACGATTTTAGTAGGCGGAAAAGAAACCGTCGTATCCCCCGACCAAGTTAAAGTCGGCGACCTTTTCGTCGTAAAAGCAGGAGAAAGAATTCCCGTTGACGGCGTAATTATCGAAGGCAACGTTTCCGTTGACGAATCGAGCCTTACGGGCGAAAGCATGCCCGTCGATAAAACCGAGGGTTCCGAAGTTTATACGGCAACCGTCAATTTGAACGGATATTTTATAGCACGCGCAACCAAAGTCGGTGACGATACGACGTTAAGTAAAATTATAGAACTCGTTAAAAACGTTTCTGTAACCAAAGCGCCGATAGCAAAACTCGCCGACAAAGCCGCCAAAGTTTTTGTTCCGACGATAATAGCGATTTCCGTTGTCGTACTCGCAATTTGGCTTATCATCGGCAGCGATTTTGCAACGGCACTTACCCACGCGGTATCGGTACTCGTCGTAAGTTGTCCTTGCGCGCTCGGCTTAGCAACACCCGTCGCCATTATGGTCGGAAGCGGAAAAGGCGCGAAACTCGGCATTCTTTACAAAAACGCCGAAGCGCTTGAAAACGCCGGCAAACTAAACGCCGTGGTTTTCGATAAAACGGGAACGCTTACTAAAGGTCTTGCAAACGTTACGGACGTTATCCCCTTGAACGGTTTCGATATCGACTTACTGAAAAGCGTTTGTCTGTCGATAGAACTTAAAAGTTCCCACCCGTTAGGCACGGCGATAGTTAAAGCGTTTAACGACTCCGCCACGTTGGAAATTACCGATTTTGAAGAAATCGCGGGACAAGGCGTAATAGGAAAGTGGGGCAATAAGCCTGTTATCGGCGGAAATTTAAAACTTTTAAAAAGTAATGACATAAATTACGGTGCCATTCAAAACTTACTCGACGAACTTTCGACAAACGGAAAAACTCCCCTTATTTTTGCCGTTGACAATCAAATTGCGGGAATCGTCGCGTGCGCCGACGAACTTAAAGAATCTTCCAAACAAGAAGTCGAATATCTTACAAAGTGCGGAATAAAAGTCTTCATGCTGACGGGCGACAACAAAACCGTCGCACGTGCGGTCGGTAGAAAACTCAATCTTAATTATGACCAGATAATTTCAGAAGTTCTGCCCGACGGAAAAGCCGACGCCGTTTTAAAACTTAAAGAAAGTTACAACGTCGCCATGGTCGGCGACGGAATAAACGACGCCCCCGCGCTTACCGCCGCCAACATCGGAATAGCAATCGGCGCCGGTTCCAACGTAGCCGTTCAGTCTGCGGATATGGTAATAGTCGGCAGTGACATAACGGCGGTATCCACGGGAATAGAACTTTCTAAACGTGTAATAAAAACCGTCAAGGAAAATTTATTCTGGGCGTTTATTTACAATTTTATCGCAATACCTGTTGCGGCGGGCGCATTATCGGGCATAGGCTTCTACCTTTCCCCCGGCTTAGCGTCGGCGTGTATGAGTCTTTCAAGCATAAGCGTTGTTCTGAATGCCTTACGGATAAACCTTTTTCAAAGCAACTTAAAGCCGAGCGATGTTAAAATAAAAGCCGAAAAAAACCTCGTGGAAAACGCTCGACAAAACACCACTGCGGATTCCGTCGACAAAGAAAACGCAAAAATTGGTATACAACAAACAAATAATAGCAATAATATAATTACACATAACGGCGAAAATGCCGAAAAGGAAGGTTTTATGATTACAGTATTAGACGTAAAAGGTATGATGTGTCATCACTGCGAAATGCACGTGCAAAACGCAGTGAAAAGTCTTAGCGGCGTAACGGAAGTTACCGCAGACCACAAAACGGGCAAAGTTACTATTACCCACTCGGAAAACTTTGACCTCGAAAAAGCCGAAAATGCAATCAAAGAACAAGGTTACGAAGTTATTTAGTGTGCAAAACAGAGAGAAAAGCCACGTTAGCTCCGATTGTTTCGACGCTTTAACGGCTAAATAACGTCAAAAAATGCTGACTTAAGTTTTTAAAACTTGCGTCAGCATTTTTTTTAATATTAAAAATCTAAAATAATTAGTTTTCGTCCCTAAACTTAAAGCCGAGTTCGTGAACTTTGTCTTTGATTTCGTTGTAAGACTTTTGACCTAAAGATCTTAATCCCATCATCTCTTCGACGGTTTTTTGAGTAATATCTTCAACCGTGTTGATATTAGCACGCTTTAAGCAGTGGTAACTTCTGATAGAAAGACCGAGATCTTCGATAGGTTTAGAAAGATTTTCAAGACCGGTTTCTTGAGTTTCGCCGTTTAGTCTTGTGAGTTCGAAATAATCGGGAGAAAGTTCAGCGAAAGAATTAAAATGTTTAGCCAAAATACCCGCGGCGTAAGCAACCATATCGCTTACCGCGTGAACGCCGCTCGTTTTAACGTCGAACACCAACTTTTCAAAATTTTCGACTTCGTCCGCAACGCGAACGTTTTCGACCGTATAACCGATATGACGAATCGGGGTATACTTGGAATCTACGAAAATCGTCCCGATGGGACAATCGACGTGGCTTCTCCTGTTGGATTCGTTGGAAACGTATCCGAAACCGTGTTCAAAAGTCATCGACATGAAAAATCTATAACCCGATTCAACCGTAGCAATGTGATGTTCTGGGTTAAGAACCTTTATGCCGTCGCCCTTAATTAAAGCGTCCGTTACTTCGCAAGGTCCGATTACGTCGATGGTCGCTTCGGTAGGTTGTTCACTCGCCATATTTGCAACGATGTCTTTAACGTTAAGGACTATTTCGGAAACGTCTTCCTTAACGCCGGGCATAACGGAAAATTCATGCAAAACAAGACCTTCGGCGCCTTCGAGTTTAATCTTCGTTATAGCCACGCCGGGAATAGAATTAAGAAGAACGCGTCTTATAGCGTTACCGAGCGTAAGCCCGTAACCTTGCGACAAGGGCGCGATTTCAACGGTGCCTTCACGACCGTCTTCCGATACGGTGGCAGAAATTTTAGGTTTAATGAATTCTATCATGATACTTCACCTTCGTTAAAATGTTTTCAAAAAAATAAATACGCGCGTATTTTGTCCGCTAAAATAGTAGTTCACGCCTACCGTGGTAGTTTTGACTACTAAAAATAGTTTGAAAAGCAAAAAAACTTCTCGCAAAATACCGCTATATATATAATAACATAAATTAAGAATAATTTCAAGCGTTTTTATTAAATTAATAAAATCTAATTTGCCGACTTTTATCGACGAATCGTACTTTTTTTAGAAAAATAAAAAATTTTAGTGTTGTAAGACAAAAAGCCAAGCACGTTCAAACCATAATTTTATAAAACGTCCGCTAAAAATTCCATTGCTTTTTCGTAACCTAAAAACCCCATACCGACAAAAGATTTTTGAGCGTATTCGCCGACGTAACTTACTTTGCGATAATCTTCGCGCTTAAATATATCGGTCAGATGCACTTCTACGGTTTTTATCGAAACGGCTTTTAAAGCGTCTAAAATCGCAATGCTCGTATGGGTGTAAGCACCCGCGTTTATAATAATACCGTCGTAACGGTTTTTTCCGCGTTGAATTTTAGTAACGATTTCACCTTCACCGTTGGATTGGTAAAGGCTTATTTTTACCCCGTATTTTTTTGCGCAACCGTAAAGATACTTTTTTAAATCCTTGTAAGTTTTATCTCCGTAAAGTTCGGGTTCGCGCAAGCCTATCATATTAAGGTTAGGACCGTTTATTATCAATATCTTTTTCATATGCTCGGATTATCCTTTCAACGGTAGTTTTTATATCGCCGTTATTATCTATTTTTACGTCGCAAAATTTTTCGTAAAGGTCTTTTCTTTGCGAATACAAAGCCTTGACGCCGAGTTTTCGGCTTAAAGGTCTGCCGTCGATTTCAAGGAAAGTTAAATCTCTGTCAAGATAAACGACGAAAGCGTTCCCTTTAAGTGTCTGCATTTCGTCAACGTTTGCGCCCACTCCGCCACCCGTTGCGATAACTTTGCCTATTTCGTACCCGATATCGTCGACGATGTTTTTTTCCATAGCGCGGAAAGACTTTTCGCCGTCTTCATCGATAATTTCTTCGATAGTTTTGCCCGCAAGCCTTTCTACAAGGACGTCGGTATCGCAAAAATCTCTGTTCGATTTTTCTGCAATAAGTTTAGCGACCGAACTTTTCCCGCACGAAGGCATACCGATAAGAACTATATTCTTTTTCTCCTTCAAAAAACGTCTGTAATTAAAGTCTGTAAGATAATCGTCCGATAAAAAATTATCTACGTTATCGGCATTTTTTAAAAAATCTTCGTCAGCGTTTAGCGTATTACGCCAAATAATTTCCGACGTTTGGGCTTGGCGTATAAGCATTTCAAGCCCGCCCGCGCATTTTACACCGAGATTTTCGGCGTCGAAAATAAGCCGCGTTTTTAACGGAGTATACACGACGTCTAACACGAACTTTAATTTCGGATACCTTTTTAAATCAACGGGACTGTCGTTACAATTCATTCCGACGGGCGTAGTATTAATTATCACGTTCGTATCGGAAAGGTCGTAACAGTTATCGTAATTTATCTTTTGATTTCTCCCGACGAAAGTTATACTTTTAGCGCCCTTGTTTTTAGCGACGTATTCCGCCGTTTTCGACGTGGCGCCCGTCCCTAAAATAAGGATATTTTCGTCTTTCAAACACACGTCGTGACTTTTAAAAATATAACTCAAACCGTCGATATCGGTATTATAGCCCCACTTTTTACCGTTTTTAACGGCAACCGTATTGACTACGCCCGTCGCTTTTGCCGCATCGGAAAGTTCATCAAGATAGGGTATTACAGCCTTTTTATACGGCATCGTAACGTTGTAAAAAAAATAATCGTTCTTGCAAATAAAAGCCGCTAAATCGGCGTTATCTTTTATGCTTACAAGATCGTATTCGGTACCGAAATACCCGTGCACCGTCTTTGAAAAACTTTTTTTGACGTTACCCCCGACAAGACAAGCCCTTAGTTTTTTTTCGGCGTTTTTTGAATGCACGGACGACGTTAAGTCTTTTGCTTGCAAATCTTTAGACAAGGCAAAAATTTGTTTGTAAAGTTCTTCCACGTATTGTTTATTCTCGCCGCTTAATCGGTCGGTAAGCCTTTTTAAAACGAAGGCTTCCCTTTCTTCCGAAACCACCGGAACACCGAGTTCGGACTTTTTAACACCGATTTTTTTACAAAGTTCGAGTCTTTTTAAAAAAAGTTCAACTATTTTATCGTCCAAAACGTCTATTTGTTCTCTTAAATCTTCTATATTCATATTCGCCCCGTTTATTGCAAAACGCTATCGAGTATCGCAAGCGAAACGGCGGCTTCCACTACGGGAACAGCCCTTACTGCAACGCAAGCGTCGTGCCGCCCGACGATTTTTATAACGACGGGCTTTTTTTGTCGTAAATCAACGGTTTTTTGTTCTTTGCCGATAGAAGGCGTAGGCCTAAACGCAACAGAACCCGTTATCGGCATGCCGTTAGATACGCCGCCGTTTATACCGCCGGATTTATTCGTGTCGGTAAATATTTCACCCGACGGGGAAATGCTTATTAAATCGTTAGCAATGCTACCGAGTTGTCTCGACAAGGAAAATCCGTCACCGAACTCAACACCCTTAACGGCGGGTATCGAATACAAAAGATTGGCTATTTTGCCTTCGAGTCCGTCGAAAATCGCACCGCCTATACCGCCCTTTAGCCCGAAAACGCAGAAATCAACGCAACCGCCGACCGAATCGTCTTTTAATTTTGCGCTTTCAATTTCATTAATCATCTCGTCTGCGCCGGATAAGGAAGGGAAATCCCCTTGGTATTTTATGTCGCTTTCTTTACTTAAGCAAGTATTTTTGTAAGACTTGCCGACTATTTTTCCTATCGAAGACAGATAAGCTTTTACGTATATTCCGCGCGATTGCAAAAACTGCTTACAAATTCCGCCTGCAAGGCAGATAAGCGACGTCAGTCTTCCGGAAAACTCTCCCCCGCCCGAAAAATCCAGTCGTCCGTCCATATAATAAGCGGCTAAATCGGCGTGCGAAGGACGTGGCTTAGCATATAAATTATCATAGTCGCTTTTATTTACGTCAACGTTTTTTATCTGCGCCTTTACTTCGTATGAAACTATTTTATTATTCTCTACTCCGCTTAAAAACTCAATCTTGTCAGGCTCTCTACGAGCGGTAAAAGTAGGGCTATAGGTCGGTTTTCGCCTATTCATAAAGTTTTCAAGCGTCGATATGTCAAAATTTTCGTTAGGGAAATTTCTCATCGTAACGCCTATGTTTTTTGAATGCGACGTACCCGAAATTTCTACTTGCAATTTATTGCCGCACCACAAAGACACAGTCGTTACCTCCGATTATTTTTACGTCGTCGAAAAATTCAGGATAGGATTTGTTTACGTTTTCACACCCCGATATAACCGACGGACCGTCGGCACAAAGGGAAAGCAAAGTTTCCGCCATAACCATACGGTGATCGCCTTCCGAAAAAAATCTTCCACCCTTAATCTTTCCGCCAAAAATATAAAGATCATTGCCTTTCATTATTGTATTTATTTTGGCAGCCGTAAGCATTTTTATAATTGCGTTAAGCCTATCGGTTTCCTTTAGTCTTAAACGCGAAACGTTTAAAATCACCGACGTACCCGAAGCGTTAGCCGCCAAAACGGCGATGACGGGAGCAAGGTCGGGCGTTTGGTCGGCGTCGAAATTTATCGGCAACGATTTATCTCGTTCAACCGTCACGACGTCGCCGCTTTGCAAAACTTTGGCACCGAATTTTTTTAAAATATCTACAATCAGTCTATCGGCTTGACAAGACGAAACATTAAGTCCTTGCACCGAAGTCTTTTTAGAAAGCGCGCCCATCGCCAAAAAGTAGGCGGCGTTCGAATAATCGCCTTCGACAAAAAAATTTTCGATATCGCACTCTCTCGTTTTATGAACCGTATAAACGCTATCTTCCTTTTTAACGTCAACGCCGAAGTCTTTTAAAACGTCGGCGGTAATATCTATATACCCTTGCGAAACGCTTTTACCGCTTACCGTAATATTACACTTACGGCGAGATATTGCCGCCGCAAGCATAACGCCAGTTATGAATTGCGAACTTAAACTTCCGTCAACGGTAAACTTTTCAACGTTTAATTTTCCCTCGACGGTAACGTAGTCGTTATCTATAACAACGGACGATCCGTTATCGGCAAATTCCTGTAAAAATTGCCCTATAGGTCGGTTTTTAAGACTTTTTGACAATATAAATTTTGTTTTAACGTTCAAGACGCCGACAATCGGCATTAAAAAGCGAAGGGTTGAAGCAGACTCCTTAACGTCAAGGCAAGCGGTTTCGGGCAACGTTTTTGAGGGCGTTACGATAAAACCGTAATCGACGTCTTCTATATCTACGCCCAAGTTTTTTAAGCAGCCGACCGTCGCAAGAATATCCTCCGACTTAACGTTGCAATATATCTTAAGGCTTTTTTCTGCCAAAAACGCTGCCGCGATAAGAGCGCGATGGGCGTAAGACTTCGAACTAATCGCTTGTACGGTGCCGAATAGTTCGGTCGGAAAAACTTTTGCCGTCATAAAAGTTCACCAAGCCTTTGTATAGTTAATTTCTCCACTCTGCAATCACCGAAACCGTGTATGCAAACAAAATCAATAAACTTTCCGCAACGTTTTTTATCTTGTAAAATTTTATTTAGAATTAAACTTTTATCAAAAACCAAATCACCGTTTAGTGAAAACGAATTCAAATAATCGGTAATTTCTTCGACGATTTCTTTTCTAAGTCCGTAAAATTTTTCAGAAACCTTCAGTGTGGCAAAAAGCCCCTTATAAACACATTCCCCGTGCGAAATAGTGTAATCGGACAAAGACTCTATCGCATGTCCGACGGTATGACCGAGATTTAAAAGAGCGCGTTTAGAGTTGTCGAACTCGTCTTCTTCAACGATTTTTGCTTTAAAAGATAAACAATTATAAATAATTTCTTCCGTGGTTCGGGGACTGTCCAAGTCGATACGGAAACGTTCGTCCTTTTTTAGCAAGGAATACTTAATAAGTTCGCCCAAGCCGTTATCTATCTGTTTTTTACTAAGGCTTTTTAAGAAATCAACGTTGACGTAAACGTAGTCGGGTTGATAAAAACAACCGACAAGATTTTTTCCGCCGTCAAAATTGACAGCCGTTTTGCCGCCTACCGAAGAATCTATCATCGATAATAAAGTCGTCGGCATGGAAAGATATTTTATTCCGCGCATATATGTCGCCGCCGCAAATCCCGAAAGATCGCCTATAACGCCGCCGCCGAGCGCGACTATTACGTCTTGACGGGTAAAACCGTTTTCCTGCAAAAATTTAATCAGCCTAACGTAACAATCCAAACTTTTGGTCTTTTCTCCTTGTTCGAAAACCAGCGAGTAAACCTTTGCACGAAAAATTTTCGCAACCGATTCAAGATACAGCGGAGCGACGTTTTCGTCCGTAACGATACACACTTTACAACTTTCGTCAACCTTATAGTGAAAGTTCGTTAGTCCGTTGTCAATCGTTACTATATAGGGTTTTGAAGCGTTAACGTTAACAGTTCTCATTTTTCCACTTTTCGCGCACCGCAAAATTACTTTTCTATTGCAGAAAGTATTTTTGAAGTAGCGATAGATATTTCTTTAAATTCGTCGGGCGTAACGGCTTGCGCACCGTCCGACAAAGCGTTTGTTTTGTCGTTATGGACTTCGATCATAAGCCCGTCCGCACCCGCGGCAACCGCCGCTAACGCCAAAGGTTTTACGTATTTTGACGAACCCGACGCATGGCTCGGATCAACGATTATCGGCAGATGCGTGTATTCTTTTACGAACGGAAGCGACGATAAATCCAACGTCGCACGTGTGGCGGGTTCGTAACTTCTTATTCCCCTTTCGCACAAAATAACGTCCGTTGCGCCTTCCGATAAAAGATATTCGGCACTTAAAAGCCATTCTTCGACTGTAGCGGATAAGCCGCGCTTTAATAAAATCGGCTTTTTCATTTTAGCAACTTCCTTTATCAGACTGAAATTTTGCATATTTCTTGCACCGATCTGTAAAACGTCTACGTTAAGGAACAAGTCGATATCACGCTCGCTTACGATTTCCGACACGACGGACATACCCGTTTCGGCTTTGGCTTTTAGTAATAAATTTACGCCGTCCGCGCCGAGCCCTTGAAAGGAATAAGGCGAAGTCCGCGGCTTAAAAGCACCGCCGCGCAAAAGTTTTACGCCGCATTCTTTTAATGATTTTGCCGTTTCGATAATCTGTTTTTCAGACTCGACTGCGCAAGGTCCCGCAATAAAAGCAAAATTTCCGCCCCCGACTTTAACGCCGTTTATATCGATTACCGTGTCCATGGGATGCCTTTTGCGTGAAACAAGCGAAAAAGGCTCGCTTAAACGCTTAACGCTTTCGACAATATCGAAAGACTTAACAAATTCAAGATCGATTTTAGTCAAGTCGCCTACTATCGACAAGCAATCGGAAAGAAGCCCTTGAACTTTTTCGACTTTAAGTCCCGCGCTTTCTATTTTATTAATGAGCAACTCAACTTTTTTTCCGTCGCTGTTTTTTCTAATTTGTATAATCATTTTTTACCCGTACACGCCGTGTTTTTTAAAACCAAAAATCGCAAAAAATAGCGATTTCGGGCTTATAGCGCGACTTTTATATGATTTTTAACTTACTGTATCATTACCGATTTGCGCTTATAAAAAGGCAAATCGTAAAGTTTAGTAAAACCCGTTCCGACTTACAGATTGTAAGACTGAACGGGTTATTTACATTATCTGCCTAATAAAACGACTTGCGCTTATTTACAAACGCTTACGTTTTTGATAACGAGTTTTACCGCGGGAACAACGAGGAAGTAATTTTTATTGTCGTTATAAAGTTTCTTATAATCTTCCAAATCTTTACCCTTAAGTTCGTGGTCGGTATCGACTTCCGTACCTAAAGCGTAATGTTCGTTACTGTCTTCATCGGTCCACTTAGTGTAATAAGCGTTCTCCGTTTCGTAGTAATAAGTAACGACCGTATAGCCGTCCTCATTTTCGCTTTCCTTGTATTCGATAAGACTTTTAAGTTTTTCGATACTCGATTTTTGTTCCAACTCGGTATCGGCGTCTTCGTCGGCGTCGTCGTCAACGACCTTACCTAAAATGCAATAATAAAAATCGTCGAAAGTCGATTCCGCGGATGCAGAGAAGCAAATCGCAAGTCCGCTTGTGGCGGTATCGTAACTAGATTCGAGCGTTGCATCGTCGTAATTACGTTTAAATACGATAGCGCCCTTTGACGTCGTCAACATGTTACCCGTAATACCCGCCGCAGGGAATTCGCCGTCAACGGGGTCCTTGCCGCAGTCCTTTTTCGTTAAAAGACCGTTGTCGTCGTAAGCGTATTGACCGAATTCAAGCCAATTGCTGTTGATATTACTGATACAAGTTCCGTTATAGAAACCTTCGTTAACAAGATCGATAATTTGCTTTGTCGAGTTGGGTGCGTAGTTGAGATAAAGTTTTGCGTATACTTCGGTCGTAGTGGTTACGTTGCCGGAAGCGTCGTAAACGTCTAACTCGATCTTTATTCTTGTGATTTTGCTGCCGTTTTCGATTTCCGCGCAACCGACAAAGGTAAACGCGCACGTAGCGGCAACAACTAAAGTCAATAAACAAACTAATAATTTTTTCATTGTATCCTCCGACGGGGTTTTACTCCCACCATAACATAATTTTTTATTATCGATTTTAAAAACGTGACGATTTACTATCTTCGTTCACAATGACTATTGTAGCCTAAAATTACCAATAAGTCAACAAGTTAAAGCGAAAGAATTGAATTAATCGCCGCAAACGCCGAATTATCGTCTAATTTTGCAAGTAAAACAAGCCCTGCGACAAGACCGACGCCCAATAGAACCGCAATAAGGACGCGCCAAAACGATACGGGCGTTTTTCCGACGACCTTTCCGGTATTACCGTTGACGGCAACTTTGTAATTCTTTTTCTTGTAACGATAGTTCAAAAGATATATCGGTAACAGAACGTATTTGAAAGTCGCGTCGTTATGTATAGTTTTGACGTTAAGGTATCCTACAACGTCGCAATTATACTTATCGACTATCATCGTTCTGATACGAGAATCCATAATTTCTTTAGATTCGTTCCAAGCCGTTTTTAAATCTTTGTCGTAATGGTTTGCCGAATATCCGGCAAGGTAATCCTTGTTGTATACCTTTATCGTTTGCATATCGAACGGTGCGAGTTTTTCGTATGAACGTTGACTAAGTCCGCCGCCCGCAGCGATAGTTACGTCGTCGAAAAAGTAATCGAAAACACCCGACACGTGCCGCCATTCTGTGTAAGTTTCGGTACGCACGCCGTTTTTAGTACGAACAGTACGCGTCCTGTGCTTACCGATGCGCCCGTCGTAACAAGAAACCGTTTTACTGTCGAAGGTAAAGCAAGGCTCGTATACGCCGTGAATATTGTCGGCGCAGACGTTCTTTTTAAAGTGCTTGGGCGCAAACAGTTTACGCTTCACCCATTTTTTCGCAATTGATTCGGCACGTTCGACCGAAAAGGAAAACGGAAACAACGCGTTGGGTTTTATACCCGCTAAGTCGGAACTTTTACGAACGTGCGACGTGCCGCAGTACGGACAAGAAAGTGCGACTTCGTTTGAAGTGACGACAAACTTAGCGCCGCAGTTATCGCACGATACGACGGAAGTATCTTCCCACTTTTCGGCAAGCGCGAAAGCAGTTTCGATATCCCTTTCCTGTACGTCGCTGTCCTTTACGAAATCCTTATACTGACCGCAATAAGGGCAAGTAAGCACTTGCTTGTCGGGATCGAAAACCATATTTCCGCCGCAATCGGCGCATTTTTGGAACTCGGTTTCCGCGCGTTTTTCGGCGGAATCCATACCGTAACCGTCGTCGTAATTATATGCAGTATTTTGATTTTCGCGTGAATCCACAGACATACATCGATATCCTTTTTGCCTAATCCTTAGTTGAGGTCGTTAAGTTCCTTTAAAAGTTGTTCTAAATCTTCGCCGTGAGCGTTAGTCGCTTGTTCGATGGTTTCTTCGTGTGCAATAGCGCAACCTAAGCAATGCATTCCGTGCGCGAATAAAATTTCAGCGGCGTTTTCGTTGTATTTAAGTAAATCCGCGATTAAAGTGTCCTTAGTGATTTTTTCCATGATAGTAATACTCCTTTTTTAGTTATTTTGTGTCGATAATCGACCTATAGCCTGATTTTTGACTTTTTACAGTCTTTATATACATTTAAACCTTCGCGCCGCAGTTAGAACAGAATTTAGCGGTTGCCGCCAACTTTGCACCGCAGTTCGGGCAGAACTTTTGCGTAGGCATTTGAGTACCGCAGTCGGGACAGAACTTAGCCGAAGCGCTTACGGGTTTTCCGCACTTAGGGCAAGTCGTCGTAGCGGCGTTAGCGGTGTTTTGCGCATTTTGGGTTCCGTTTTGATTGCCGTTTTGCTTAAAAGCGTCGGCAAACATCGAAGTCATACCCATACCCGCGCCGAAGCCTGCGCCTGCGCCCATGAAAGCGCCGCCCATGCCTTCGTTTCCTGCGGCGGTCTTCATCGCTTCCGCGGCGGCGTATTTCATCATAACGTCGGTTGTGCTTCCCAAAATACCGTATTTAGCCCTTTCGTCGAGTGCTTTTTCGACTTCTTCGGGAACAGACATGTTTTCGATGAAGATATTGGTAAGAGCCAAACCGATTTCGTTGAATTTTTCCTGAATTTTAATTTTTACGATTTCGTTGAATTCCATCGTATTACCGGCTAAGTCGAGGGCTGAAATTTTACTTTCGCCTATCGCGTCGGCTAATGCCGATATGAGCATGGTTTTAGCGTATTCTTCGATATCCTCGGTCTTAAAGGTCGAGCCCGTACCGAAAAGTTCGCGTAAAAACGTACCCGGATCGTCGACTTTAAAGGCAAACGCGCCGAAACCGCGCACCCTTATCGCGCCGAATTCGGGATCCCTCATCATAATCGGGTTTTTAGTTCCCCATTTGATGTTGGTAAACTGCCTTGTGTTAACGTAGTAAACGTCTAACGTAATAGGCGTTTCGAATTTATACTTCCACGCGGCAAGTTTTGTCAAAAGAGGTAAAATTTGAGTTTTTAATTCGTAAACGCCGGGTTCGAAAACATCGGCGATTTTCCCCTTGTAAACAAAGACCGCAACTTGGGATTCGCGCACGGTAAGGCTGGAGTTGTTGTTAACTTCCCTTCCGCTGTTTTTAAAAGGATACCTATAGACTATCGTATCCTTGGAATCGTCTTTCCATTCTATATTAAGCCTGAATAATGCCATAATTACTCTCCTTAAGCCTTATTATTTTAATATTGTAGCATATAAACCGAAATTTTACAATAATTTTTAGCCCTATATAAACATTTTAAGTACAATTTATTTACTTAATGACCTATATTAGACCTAAAAACGGGTAAAAATATTGACATTACGCCGTTTTAAGATTATAATTAATAAAAATCAACTAAAAAGCGAGGATAACGCTATGAAAATTTTTAACGCCGAAAAAGCCGTAAACGATTGCGTTTTATGGATACGGAAATGGTTCGAAGAAAACGGAAAAGGTTGTAACGCCGTCGTGGGGATTTCGGGCGGAAAGGACAGTTCGGTCGTCGCCGCGCTTTGCGTAAAAGCACTCGGCAAAGACAGGGTTATAGGCGTCTTGATGCCCAACGGCAACCAACACGACATAGATTGCGCACATCTTTTGTGCGAGCATTTAGGAATAAAAAATTACGTCTATAACATTCAAGAAATGCACGCCGCTTTTTATAACGCGTTGCCGACCGATTTTACGGTATCGGAACCTTCCAAAGTAAACCTTTCGCCGAGGATACGTATGACGGCGTTGTATTTTTTATCGCAGTCGCTTAACGGTCGCATCGCCAACACTTGCAATTTAAGCGAAGATTACGTAGGGTACTCGACGCGATACGGCGATTCGGTCGGCGATTTTTCGCCGTGCTCGAACTTTACCGTACGCGAAGTAAAAGCCATGGGCAGACACCTCGGCTTACCTCAAAAATTGGTCGATAAACCGCCTATAGACGGACTTTGCGGAAAAACCGACGAGGATAATTTAGGGTTTACGTATGAGGTTTTGGACTCCTATATCCGCGACGGAATACTTCCCGACGACGCTACTTTAAAGCGCATAGAACATCTTCATAAAATAAATCTTTTCAAACTCGAATTAATGAAATCTTTCAAATTCGATATAAAAGATTATTATAACGAATAAAACACCTACCCCTTACATCGAAACGCTTTCGACCTCTCACCGCCTACGGCGGAGCTCTCCTTCCGAAGGAGAGCCTTTCTTTGTCTCGCCTTTTAGGAGAGGTGGGCGCGAAGTGACGGAGAGGTCGTTTTTAATCGATAATAGGCTTATAGGCGGACTTTTTTAATCACAAATTAATAATCGGGCGGATTGAAATCAATCCGCCCGACTTGTTTTTTAAGCGTTATACTCGTCTTTTTTTATTGCGTTACTAACTTATTTTTACGACGTTGTATACGCTTTTTGCTTTGTTTAAACTTTTTTACCGTTTAGGCTTTTTGCCAAACTTGCTTAAACTTAAGTTTTTTCACTAAACCTTATACACAAGAACGATTTTCGACCTCTCACCCGCTACGCGGGAGCTCTCCTTCCGAAGGCGAGCCTTTTTTGTTACGACTTTCAATGCCTCTCCTATAGGAGAGGTGTCAACGTTAGTTGACGGAGAGGTCTAAGCCTTCCCCTCGAGGGAAAAACTTTGTTCTCGATTCGATTAAGAATTCGAGGGTTTAGATTATGAATTTCCGTCGGCCGTTCCGTTGCCGTCGGTTTGTGAATTTCCGTCGGTAGTTTCGTTACCGTTTTCTTGCGAATTCTCGTTAGGCGTTCCGTCACCGCCCGTTTGCGGCAAAGTACCTTGACAAACGTCGCAAACGCCGTCGTTATCGCCGTCAACGTGGTCTTCGAGAACGGTTTTATCGCAACCTTCGTGCGTGCAAGTACCCTTATGCTTTTCGCCTTCGTTAGACCAAGAATATTCGTGTCCTAAAGCGGTGCCGTATTTTTGACCACAAATAGAGCAAGTCGGTTGTTCTTCGCAAGTAGCGGTGCCGCCTTGGCAAGTGCTTATGGTTTCGCCGCAGTACTTACATAAATGCGAGCCTTCCGTAGCGGTATGTTCGCCCGTGCCGTTTGTTTTGTGGTCGTAATTATTAGCAACCAAGCCGTAGTTATAAAGGGCTTTAACGAAGGTTTTGGTGTCCGCGGAAGCGGTTTCGCCGCTCGCTAAAACGTAAAGATAATCGTTTACGCTTACGGATAAAGTTTCCTTATCGGTTTCGTCTGCGTTTTTGATGACGAAGTTGTATTTTTTAGCAAAGTCCAAAACAGAAACGCCGTCGGTCGTAAATATGTAATAATTTCCGTCCGCAACCTTTTTATCGGTAATGTCAACGTCGTTTAAGTAAATCTTTTCGCCGTCTAAAAGTGCGAATTTAACCTTTAAGTAATTCATATTACCGAAGCATACGGTGTATTCTACAAAGGATTGACCGAGCGTAACGGTCGTTTCCTTAACGTCGGTCGCGGCTTGGTCGTAACTACCCTTTAAGGATTCGTACCCTCTTAATTTTTCGGAAGCCTTGCCGTAGGCGAAAATACCGTTAATAAGTTCGCATAAAACCGCGTCGTCCGAATACGTTTCGAGTAAGTTGTTAAGATTTTGTTCGACGCTGTAACTGTCTTTCGTGCATTTTTCGACGCCGTCGTATTTAAGCGTAGCGCTTATATTGTCACCCATGAATTGAGGGTTAATACCTTCTAAAACAAACACGTAACGCTTAGTTTGTTCGTCGTAAACGGCTTTAACTTCCTTTTTAGCGTTTTGGAAGGTGAATTCCATAACGAGTTTTTCAACGTCGAAATCGGTGCAGAACGCCGCTACGTAATATTTTACCGAAAGGTCGCCGCCGACGTTAAGAACTTGACCGATAAAGGCAAAACCTTCCGTGGGCATAGCGGCACCTAACACGGGATAGCCGTCTTTGGTTAAATCCTGTCCCCATTCGCCGCCGAGTAAATAAGCAACGTACCCGATGTCGAATTCTTTTTTGTTTTTAGCCGTTGCGGCTATCGGTCTTG
>CAYNYV010000028.1:0-20655 GCA_964401515.1 uncultured Christensenella sp. | reverse complement strand
GATAAATATAGACGGCGCACACACCGTTGCCAACGTTTACGAGGCAATGACGCGTATTCCTACGCCCGAAGTCAATTTGTACGATTATTACATAGACGACAGTACGTCAATAAGCGCAAACAATAACGGAAACGGCGTTATGGACGCAGGGGAAACGGTTCGTCTTTTTGTTTCACTTCATAACCGCGGCGGTGTGGCAAGCAATGTCAAAGTTACGCTCGATACCATTCGTAACAACGATCCGTCGCTTACCGATAAATATTTTACCATCGTCAACGACACGGTAAATCTTTCCGATATCGGTACGTATTCGGTGCGAGAGGCTAACGAAAATCAATATTTCGAAATTCAAATAAGCGGCGATTGCCCGAATGATTATCTTGCAAATTTCAACGTGAAATTTACGTATACCAACGGTATGGATAATAACGACATGACCGTATACAACGGTGGCGGAACTGCGCAGTTTAACGTAAGCAAAGGTTATTATTTACCGAGTGTTATTGAAGAGAATGCGGTTCTGACTAATGATAAAGAGTATATTGTTGCGCAACCAGTGCTTATCAGTCCGGGAGTGACTATTACAATAGAAGAAGGGTGTGTTATTAATAGAACGGGAGATTACTCTGTAAATAGTATTTCGGTGGGTGGAATTTTGATAGTAAAAGGTTCGTCAGAAAATCTTGTTCAAATAGGCGCAAAAATTAAAGTATGGGGAGATGATTCGTATATAGATATTTCGTATGCTGAATTAAATGATTCTGTATATGCAAACAATGTAGATCACTGTATTATACATAGTAGTATTCGTGCTGATACGATTAATAATTCGGTTTTTTGCGAATATGGAAAAGTTTCTGGGAGTAAAACACAAGTATTAAATTGTGTATTTACTGATCCTATATTCAATTACCCATATACATATAATAGCAAGAGTGAAGTACCGTATGATAAATGTGTCTTTTATTCTGCGTATGCTTATGAGTCCATAATGCCTGCTAGTTTATTTGTTTCTGGCTCAACAAATGTTTTATTAAATCAAGACGCATATGCTAAACCAATTATTCATAATGTAAACGGATTAATGGGAAGGGGCTATGAAAGGAATTATGTTTCAATTTATGCTCCGGACTATAATACAAGTCTTACAATGGAAAAAAATACATACTCATTGGGTTCAATATATTGGGGGACGACAGATCAAGACGCAATTGACTCATATATATATGATTTTTATGATGATCCAGGATGGGCTATAATTGATAAAAGTTCATTTCTTAACAAGCCACCGGAAGATGTGTGGCCTTTTTTGACAAATGTACGTATATTTAATAAAAACGGAGAAGAAGTGGATACAATATCCAATGAAGAAGTAACATTTGTTGTTGAATTCAATCGCGATATGGATATATCAATGGCGCTGTCAGTAAAATTCGGTACAATAGAACCTTATGCCGATTATGCTGTAAAAGGAGAATTTGAAAACCCGAGAAAGTGGGTCGGAAAATACACGTTAAAATCAAATATAGAAAACGGATTGCAATACATTAATATTTCTAACGGTAGAGCATCGGATGATCATTTTATGACGCTTTATGAACCTAATGGTAGATTTGGTTTTAATATCGATACAACGGCGGCGATGTCTATGAACTTGCAAGCCAACGCAACCGAAAACGGCATCGAACTTACCTTGGCGCAAGACGATTACGATACCTTACTCGGCTATAATATTTATCGTTCGGAAAGTAAAGACGGAAATTACGTCAAACTTAATTCCGCGATTTTGCTTCCCGACGAAAATACGTTTTTAGACGACAATGCCGAGCCCGGCAAGACCTATTGGTATACCTATACGGTGGTGCTTACCGACTTTACCGAATCCAATCCCGCGGGCAAGGTTACGGCAACGGCTATGGATACCGTTGCGCCAAACGTCTATCACACGCCCGTCAATCAGGGGTATATGAATAATAACCTTGTTGTTTCCTGTACGGCAAGTGACAACGTCGGGATTTCTTCGGTAACACTTTATTACAGAACTGTCGGCGCAACCACGTGGAAAACGCTCGTTATGTCTAAACAAAACGATAAATACAGCGCGACTATTTTCGGAAGCGAATTGACTCTTGACGGAATCGAATATTATATCGTGGCTTCAGACGGAAGAAACACCATCAACAAAGGCAGTGCCGAAACGCCGTATACCGTGGTTATAAAAGACGCGTCGGCAATCTCGCGCAAAGGCGACGTAGACGGCGACGGAGTCGTCACCACCAAAGACGCCCTTATGCTGATGCAATGTATCAACGGTGATTTGATTCTTTCCGACGACGAGTTTAAACGTGCCGACCTTAACGGTGACGGAATACTTAGTAGCTACGAAGCTTTACGTATTCTTCAATATATCAACGGAAACATCAGCACGTTGGAAATGTAATTAAAGGCGGCAAAATATGAGAAAAGCTAAAAAATACGCTTTTCTTCTTACCGCCATGCTAACCCTTGCTTTACTGATTACGTCGTTCGGCGCGTTGCCCGTATATGCAGACGAAAATTCGGATATACGGGTAACCGCAACGACGAGCGCGTCGGTAAAGCAAGGATATAGCGGATATTGCTACGTATATATCGACTCTCTCGAAGCTTTATCGACTTTAAGCGTAACGGTTCATTTCGACGCGGAAAAAGTTAGCGTGCAAAGCGGCTACGCGTATAATACCGTGTCGTCTTTGCTAAACGATAAGTCCGTCAGCAAGTCGAGCGTGCAATTTTCCTGTATTTTCGACGGTAACGGAAAAGCCGAAAAAACACAATTGTTCTATTTTAGGTATACCGTTCTCTCAAACGCCGAAGTAGGCGATACCTATTTTGATATCGTCGTAAACGAAGCGTACGATTCTTCTTTACAACCCGTATCCGTAAGCGGTTCGAGGCGCCTATTTACGATTGCCGAAACGGTAACGACGAAAACTTGCAACGTATATTCGTCATCGACGATTAACACGTCGGTTGCGGAAGAATTCGAATTGTCTTACAGATTAAATACCTATCAAATAGCGTCGGGTTCTTTTGTTGTCAATTACGATCCCGAACTTTTCGAAGTCGTAAGCGTCGAAAACGGAAGTTTTTGCGATAATAAAATCATCGACGTAAACACGAAACTCGCAGGCTCTGTGTACGTTTCCTTTGTCGGAACGGAATATAAGAGTAATTACGATTTGTTAAAAGTTAAGTTCAAAACGCTGAAAAACGTTACCGAAAGTTCTACGATTAAGTTGACGGTAACCGAATTTTACGATTTGGATTTGAATCCTATATCTTGTAGCGGTTATTTGACGACAGCCAAGATCGCGTTTGACGATACGTACACCGCCGATTCACCGAGTATGTTCTTGCAAACGGCGTATAATTCTACGACGGATAAGGTTACGCTTACGATAAAGCTCGATAAAGATTCGACGCTCGGCGCAGGCGATTTCGTGCTGCGTTTCGATACGAATTATTTAGTCTATGCGGCAGCGGAAAAGGGATTTTCGCCTACGTTCTTTAACGTCAACGACAAGAACGTCAATGACGGCGTGTTGAAATTTTCTATTATTTCGCTTTCCGATATCACCGACGCTCAAACCGTGTTAACCGTTATATTCGACGTTGAACCCTCGTGTTCGGATAGAGTTTGCGGGTTTGAAATTAGCGGAAGCGGACTTACCGATTCTTTAACGAATTCCATCTTGTTGAATTTTGTCGATGCAAGTATAACCATACCGTTAAAACACACTGTATCCGCTGCCGTAGAAGAAAGCAGAGTAGAAGCGACTTGCGAAGGTGAAGGAAGTTGTGACTTAGGTATATATTGTTCTACTTGCGGTGAAAAATTAAGCACCGAACATAAAACAATTACGGCACTTGGTCATGATTGCGTTCACCATGAAGGTAAAGCAGCAACTTGTACGGAAGCCGGTTACAAGGCGTATGATACGTGTAGTCGTTGCGAATATACTACGTACGAAGTGAGCGAGGCACTCGGACATAAAGAAGCATCTGCGGTAGAAGAAAACAGAGTAGAGGCAACGTGTGAAACAGACGGAAGTTATGACTTGGTTGTTTACTGTTCTGCATGCGGCGAAGAACTAAGTCGCAAGCATAAAACGATTACGGCATTCGGACACAATACTTTAGGAAAAATAGAACATAAAGACGCGGATTGCACCGATGACGGAGTGGTCGGCGGAACGTATTGTACACGCTGTAACGACGGCAAGGAAGCTGCGGAAACTGTAATTCCCGCACTCGGACACGATGAAGTAAAGCACGACGGTAAATCCGCAACGTGTGCCGAAAAGGGCTGGAATGCTTACGTAACTTGTTCGCGTTGTGATTATTCGACTTATCAAGAAGTTCTCGCTTCGGGACACTCATACGGACGGTGGACGTGTGATAAGCAAGCGACGAAGGATGCCGAAGGGCATGAATATCGCGAATGTGCGAACTGTCATGCTCGCGAAGAAAGAGTCATCGGTAAATTAGCGGGCGGTTGCATCGATACGGGCACGTCTTCGATTATTACGGTCGATATAAGCCTTCTTTTGGCGGCTGTATTGTTCGCGGTAAGACGAAAATCTTAAAGATGCAAAAATTTAACGGCTTAAAAAAAGTCTTACTAATTCATTTTAAGTCTTAAAACGTAAAAAACTCGATTGGCGTATTTGCTAATCGAGTTTTTTTGTGGGGTTCTTGCGTTCGTTATTACGTCTGTTTACGTGCTCGTTTTTAGTATCTTTTGTGTGGCGATTTTTAAGTGAATTCAAAAGTTTAGACAAAAATTAAATATTAAATTTTCGGTGGGGGTAGACGTGTAAAGGGTTGGCGTGATAAATTTTTACTTTAGTTAAAAACTGCAAGTAAAAAAAATAAGCCCCGATAAGGGGCTAAGGTTTGGAACAATTAGGCTAAAGCGTTGATTCTCTTGGCAAATCCGGACTTTTTGTTAGCAGCGGTATTGAGGTGCATTCTGCCTGCGCTTACTGCCTGATCTAAAAGCTTGGACGTTTCCCTGAAAATCTCTTGAGCGTTTGCCTTTTCGCCGTTTTCGATTGCAGCGTTTAACTTTCTCATAGAAGTTTTAACTTCTGCAAGCGCGCTTCTGTTACGAGCGTTCTTTGTTGCGGTTACTAAAACACGTTTCTTAGCAGATTTAATGTTGGGCACGGTAATCTCTCCTTATGTAATACCCTTTTAAGGGGGTTGTTTTTTTCTACTGTGGTATTTTATCATACTTACAAAGATTTTGCAAGGATTTTAAAGCATTTTTACGATTTTAACTCAACTTTTTTAATTTTATTTGTAAAATAAAAAAACGATTTGAACGCGCTTTTGCAAGGCGATTTTATAATGCCTTAAAATTGATTATTTCAAGAGGGAAAATGAGTTGTTTAAAATTTACTTATCCACAATTTTTACAAAACTCGGTAGATTGACGAAATTTTTCTTTTCAAATTTGTTCGCCATAAGTAAAAATCTTAAAATCATCGATAAAACCCAAATATTTGACGCTTTTAAATTTTGCACGCGCATATCGGCTTTTTTGCAAAAAACGAACTTCACAACTAAAAATGTTGATAACTCGGTTTGTTATTCGCAGGCTGCTTTTCGTATATCGGCAAACGGTGACTAAACAACGTTCTTTAACGCGTTTACGAACCTACGTTTAGCAAAAATTCACGTGAGCATAGTGCACCGTATATATTTTTTGCATCGATATTCTAACGTTGTGGTTAAAAACGGAAAAGTATTATGATAAACTTGGGAAATGCTTTTTAAAATTAGCCACCTTGCATAAAAAACAGCCGCATTTGAGGTAAAAAATTGCAAAATCGGTATATTTTGTGGGTTTTTTAGCCCCGCCTTATTTCGAAAATTTTTTGCGGATGGGTTACAGTCCGACAAATTGAAAAAAATACGTAAAAAGTTTAAAAAAGTCACATAAATCTGTCAAAATTTTGACTATTATAAATTTTCGGCAAAAAATACCAATAAATGATTTAGCACAAATGTTCTACAAAATTTTCAAAAAATTTTTATTTTTTTCTGTAAAAACGGTAAAAGTGGTTGCAAATGGCTAATATTTATGATATAATCTTTGTGTCATCAAAAAACAAGGAGGGTATAGGTATGTTTTTCGGCACCTACTATCATCAGATGGATGCAAAAAGCAGAATACGTATTCCCTCTAAGTTTAGTAGGGAACTCGGCGCGACGTACGTTGTCGGTCGTTCTGCGATAGATAACGCATTGGCGATTTACACGCTTGAAGATTTCGACAGAATATCCAAAAAGAAGCATTCGCCGTTTAACGTGCTTGCCGAAACTGCATATTCGGTGTTTTTCGGTTCTTACTTCGAAGTAAGCGAAGACACTCAAGGCAGACTACTAATAACGGAAAACATTAAAAAGTTGGTAAAGCTTGAAAAGGACATAGTTTTCGTCGGCGCTGCAGATCATATCAATTTAATGAGTAAGACGCGCTACGACCAAATGCAGGAATCTATGAGCTATGAAGAAGCGTTATCGATTTTGGATGCTGAGTACGAAAAACACAACGGTTAATCTTTCCTTAACTTTTATATGCGGGCGTGGCAATCCGCGCGGGGTAACGCTATATAATATTGTATAAGGCGGGGTTAATAAAGAACGGACAGAAATGGAATATAAACATCTTCCCGTAATGCTTTCAGAGTGCATGGAAGGGTTAAATTTAAAAGACGGCGGATTGTATTTTGACGGAACAATGGGCGCTTGCGGACATACGAGCGAGATTTTGCGACGTAAAAACACAAAGGTCATTGCAACCGATTTAGACACAGCCGCTATAGAGAATGCGAAAAAAGTACAAACCGAATTTCCTGATAGGCTCACGGTGGTGCACGATAATTTCAAGAATTTTTCAACGATATCCGATGAATTAGGGGTTAAAGGATACGACGGAATTTTACTTGATTTAGGGGTTTCGAGTTACCAACTTGACGAAAGGAAGCGCGGTTTCAGTTACATGGGGAATAACGAACCTTTGGACATGAAGATGAATCCCGACGGAGATTTTTCCGCTTACGATGTTGTAAACGGATACGGCGAAAGGGAATTGTCTAAAATATTAAAGGACTACGGTGAAGAAAGATTCCATCAAAAAATTGCGGAGAATATAGTAAAACAACGGCAAATAAAGAAGATCGTTACCTGCGGGGAACTAAACGAGATCATAGAAAGATCGATTCCTGCAAAATTCAAAAAAGACGGTCATCCGTCCAAGCGGACCTATCAAGCCTTGCGTATCGAGGTTAACGGCGAACTTGACGGGCTTTACGAAGCGGTTGTCAGTATGGGCGAAAGGCTTAATAAGGGCGGTAGGCTTGCGGTTATAACCTTCCACTCTTTAGAAGACAGAATAGTAAAAAACGCTTTCAAATATCTTGAAACCGATTGCATATGCGATAAAAGTTTACCCGTATGCGTTTGCGGCAAAAAGAAAATAGTAAACGTGATAACCGCAAAACCCATTGTCTCGGATAAACAAGAGCTGGACCGTAATCCGAGGGCAAAAAGCGCAAAATTAAGGATTTGCGAGAGGGTTTAAAAGGAAATACGCTTTTTAAGCGGCATTAGGGGTAATTGCCCGAAAAAAGCGGAATGTTTCTTGTATAACCAAAAAATTTCGGTCGGCGAGAATATTTTTAGAGGAGATTAAGTAGTATATTTATGGCGTATCAATATGAAGACAACTCCCCAAAGGCTAGCCGCGGTTATGCTGAACCGGAGAGAAAATATAACGAAACAGTGAACTATCAGCCCAAATCGACGGGCTTTGCAGATAATTTAGAAAGCCAATATTATTATGACCGTCCGGCGGTTTCGCAGGACAGAATGCAAGAAAAAATGCAGGAAATAACTAAGGAACCCGAAAGACCTTATAATTTTTCCGCACAAAACAACAATTATCGTCAAAATTCTTACCAACAAAGCAATAATTATCAAAATAATAATCAACAAAATTATCAAAACAACGATAATTATCGCTATGAAAACGTTCGCGATTCATATAACTCTGCTCAACAAGAAAATCCCCAACGAGATAATTATAGGCAAAGCGATTATGAAAGATTCGAAGAACAAAGAAATCACGCTTTAGGCACAAGGTATGCAAAAGACGAAAGTCAAGAACCTTTTACCCAAAGCGGAATGCGTTATACGACCGACGAAGCAAAACCTTCTGCCACGACGTTGCAGTTTGCTTCCGAAGAAAGCGTTAACGATCCTTTTGAAAATTATCGCGAAAAAGGCGAAAGCGTAGACAAAAAGTATACTATCAACACAAAAGGTAAGATACTTATCGCCGTTTACGCCCTTGTCGTCATAACGGTATTTGCTTTGATAATCCTTAACACAAGGCTTTTAAAGACGATGAACGCTACTTCGAAAGCAAAGGAGGGCGAAATCGCAAAACTTTCCGAAGAAGTAAATAATCTATACAGCGAACTCGATTACGTTTCTTCCGACGAAGTTATCGAAGAAAAAGCCGCCGAAAAGGGCATGATCAAAGGCTAATCGTCGAATCACGGAATTAAGAAAAATTCATAAGACACTAAAGAGGTTGATTGCGGCTGCAGTCGACCTTTTTCTATTGTTCGGAGGGTTTAAAAATCGGAGAATACTCTGTATCTGTTTTACGAAAGAGGTTATTCGCTTATTTTACGGCGATAGCCATTCTTTTTTTGTTTATAGCGGCAAGACTGTTTTACGTTGAAGTAATAGCGTCTAAATCTTTGCAAGAAAAAGCCGTCGACCAATGGACAAGGGAGCTCCCCGTAAAAGCAAGGCGCGGCGAAATTATTTCTTCCGACGGTAAAGTGCTTGCGGAAAATTCTTCGTCGTACGCCGTTTTCGTAAGAACGCGTTCGGTAAAAAACGCAGAAAAGGTTAGCGAAGTTTTAAGCGAACTTTTCGATATCGACAAAGACAAGCTTTTGGAAAAAATTCAAAAGCGGGCGACTTCGGAAATCACCGTTAAGAGGCAGGTAGAAAAAGCCGATATTTTAAAACTTAACGAGTACGATTTGGACGGGGTTTATTATTCGGCGGATAATTCAAGGTATTATCCTTACGGCGATTTATTGTGCAGCGTTTTAGGTTACACGAGCATTGACGGAAAAGGACAATCGGGTATTGAAAAGTATTACGATAAGTATCTATCGGGGATCGATGGCGAAATCTTATACGAAGCCGATCTTACGGGCGCCGATTTGCAAGGAAAAACACCCTCGTATACGGAAGGCGTCGACGGGCTTAGCGTTGTTTTGAATATCGATCTCGAAGTGCAGCTGATCGTCGAATCTACTTTGAAAAAAGTCGTGGATAAATATAGTCCGAAATCGTGCTCCGCAATCGTTATGTCGCCGAGCGACGGCAAAATTCTTGCAATGGCAAATCTTCCGTCTTACGATTTGAACGACGTACCGCGCGACGACGTAGAAAAACTAAATACTTTATCGCGTAATTCTATCGTTGTTGATAGTTACGAACCGGGTTCGACTTTTAAGATAGTCACTTCGATTATAAACATCGAAGAATATCTTAACGGCAACCCTAAGGCAAAATCGCTCGATTATGTGTTTCCGTCGTCGCGATACCGTGAAGTCGCCGGCGGAAAAATCAAATGTTGGTCAAATCATCAAAACGGAAAGCATCAAAACCAAACGCTTTCCGACGCTTTAAACAACAGTTGTAACCCGTGTTTTACCGATATCGCATTGTCGCTCGGTAAAGACTGCTACTACAAATACTTGACTGCGCTTAACTTCGGAAAAGTAAGCGGTATAGATTTTCAGGGCGAGGCTGCGGGTATGGTGATTACAAAATCTGCCGTAACCGAGGGCGATTTAGCAAGAATCGCTTTCGGGCAAAGTATTGCCGTAACGCCCGTTCAACTTGCGGCGGCTGCGTGTGCGGCGGTGAACGGAGGAAAATATTACGCGCCCTCGCTTGTTTCCGAAATAAGACTTTTTAGCGGCGAAACTGCGGAAATTATTAAAAGCGCGCCTTCTAAGACGGTATTTTCTTCAAAAGCCTCCAAAATACTTTCGGAATATCTTGAACGCGTCGTAAAAGAGGGCAGCGGTAAGCAAAGTTACATAGAAGGTTACAAAGTCGGCGGCAAAACGGGGACCGCGCAAAAGTATCAAAACGGCGTTATAGCAAGCGGAAAGTACGTTATGTCGTTTATCGGTTTTTTTCCGTCGAACAACCCGAGATACTTATGTCTTTTAACGGTTGACGAGCCCGTTGGAGGAACTTACGGTTCTACGGTTGCCGCGCCGTGGGTAGGAGAAATTTTTAAAGGAATAATAAATGCGAAAGCAATTGAAAAAATCGAATAGGAAGTTATGAAGTTATCGGAAATATTAAAAAACGTTAAAAACCTTACCGTTTACGGTGAGACTGAGAATTTAGAAATAAACGAAATTACAAAAGACAGTCGTAAAGTTAGCGATAACGGGCTGTTTTTTTGTTTGCGCGGTGTAAATAACGACGGGCATTTGTTTGCGGCGGAAGCCGTCGAAAAGGGCGCCAAGGCAATCGTTTGCGAAAAGTATCTTAATAAAATCGATTGCGTTCAGATAGTAACGCCCGACGTCAGAGGTGCTTTTTCTTATTTTTCGGCGGCGTTTTACGACAATCCGCAAAAGAAAGTCAAAATTATAGCCGTCGTCGGTACTAACGGAAAAACAAGCGTTTCCCATATCGTTTACAACCTTTTGACTACGTCGGGTAAAAAGTGCGCGGTCATAGGCACGCTCGGCGCAAAGTGCGACGGCTTAAAGGTAGATGCCGATTTGACGACGCCGGATCCCGACAGGCTTTTTGCACTTTTGAAAGCTTTCGTACAGAAAGAAGTCGAATACGTCGTAATGGAACTTTCGGCGCACGCTATTTTTTTAAAAAAAGCGGCTGCGATAAACTTTGAATGTACCGTGTTTACCAATTGCACCCACGACCATCTCGATTATTTTGCCGATTTTTCAAATTACCGAAAGGTAAAAAAGAGTGCCTTTGATAAAAAATCTCGATTTTTTATCGTAAACGCAGACGACGCTTTAGGGCGTGAAATCTATTCGGAAAACGTTAAAAAAACGGTAAGTTACGGAATATATTCGCCTGCGGACGTTTTTGCGGTTAACGTAAGGGAAAGTCTTAGCGGCGTTCAATTCGTGCTAAATATGTTCGATATGGTGTTTAAGGTTAGATCTTCGTTGTTGGGTGAGTTTAACGTTTCAAATTTATTGGCTGCTTGCTGCGTATGTTTTTTGTGCGGTATAAAACCTGAAAAAATCGTCGAATATATAAAAACGTTACCCATAATCGACGGGAGAATGGAACCCGTCGCAACTTTTAACGGCGGAAAAATTTTCGTCGACTACGCTCATACGCCCGACGGATTGAATAAAAGTTTGAGTTTTATTGCTTCGATAACGCAAGGGGATACTCTCGTTTGTTTCGGTGCGGGCGGCGATCGGGATAGGTTAAAACGACCGCTCATGGGAAAAATTGCCGGCGATATAGCCGATTTTACTATTTTGACAACGGATAATCCGCGCAGCGAAAAGGCAGATAAAATAATTTGCGATATCGAAAACGGCGTTAAGGAAGTAACTGGCGAATACGTCAAGATAGTAGACCGTTACGCGGCTATAAAGTATGCCGTAAAAATGCTTAAAAACGGGGACAGTTTACTTATTGCGGGGCGCGGTGCCGAAAGAGTGCAAGAAGTAAACGGCGAAAAATCGGATTTTTCCGATAAAGATACGGTTTTAACGATTATAAAGGAACTTAAAACTGCTTGCGAATAATTTAAGCAGCGTAAAATTGTTGATTATGGCTAAAAAAATGATTATCGTATATTTGGTATCGCTCGTTTTGTGCGCTATTGCGACTAAAATTTTGCTTGTCTTTTTAAAGCGGCGCGCCAAACAACCGATATTAAAATACGTAACCGAACATTTTTCCAAAAGCGGAACGCCGACTATGGGCGGTATAGGCTTTGTATTTGTAACGGCAGCGGTGTTTTTGATAAACGGCGATTTGTCGGTTATACCGTCCGTATCTTTGCTTATCTTTATAATCTACGCCGTAATTGGCTTTTGCGACGACTTGATTAAGATAAAATTCGGCAAAAACGAAGGGCTTACGCCGTTACAAAAAATAGTTTTTCAAACTCTTGTCGCCCTAATTGCGACCGCTTTTTGTCTTTACCGCGGTCTTACCAACGTTTATCTTCCGTTTTCGGATAGACTGATAAACGCGGGGTACCTTTTTATACCTTTAGGAATTTTCGTTTTTTTAGCGACAACCAATTGCGTAAATCTTACCGACGGACTTGACGGGCTTGCCGCAACGGTATCGGTTGTTACTCTTTTATCGGTTGCGGTAATAATAGTTTTACAGACGGAGAAGTTAAGCGGCTATTACGTCGACAAATCGGAGTACTTAAGCCTTGCCGTTTTGGCAACTGCTGCCGCGGGGAGCCTTTCGGGGTACTTATTGTTTAATTCGAGTAAAGCAAGTTTGTTTATGGGTGATACGGGTTCGCTGGGACTCGGCGGACTTATAGCAAGCGTATATATGTTTAGCGGAAACGTTCTTTATATTCCGATAATAGGAATAATGTTTGTAGTTTCCGGCATATCGGTAATAGTGCAGGTAATACATTTTAAAAGGACCCAAAAGAGGATTTTTTTGATGGCGCCGCTGCATCATCATTTTCAGCATAAGGGTTATAGCGAAAGTAAAATAACGGTATGGTATTTCTTTATAACGTTAACGGCGGCACTTATCTGCATATTAAATTTAGTTTAAAAAAGGTGGTATGCAATGCAATATAAAAACGGAAAATTTCTTGTCTTCGGTATGAAAATCAGCGGGCTGAGCGTTGCGGAGTTTTTATTAAAAAGCGGCGCGGAAGTAGGTCTTTACGACGACGACAAAACGGTTTTCGAAACTCATTTTTGTCAAAAACTAATTGAAAAAGGAGCAAAAATCGCCGATTATACCGAAGAAAACGAAGAAAATTACGACGAGCGTAAAAATTCCGTTTACGACTATGATACTATTGTCGTAAGCCCGGGCGTAAACATCGACAACCCGATTTTAGTAAAACTAAAACGCTGCAAAAAAAGAATTATCGGCGAAGTCGAACTTGCTTCTAAAATCAATAAAGCGCCTATTATCGCCGTAAGCGGCACAAACGGAAAAACTACGGTTTCGTCCATAATACATTCGGCGCTGTTAAACGCGGGCGAGTCGTGCTATCTTCTCGGTAACGTAGGTACGCCGTTTATATCCGAAGCGGATAACACGTGCGCAACCGACGTTTGCGTTTTGGAAGTTTCTTCCTTTCAACTTGAAAGCGTTAAAGATTTCGCACCGCATATAGGGGTAATGCTCAATATAACGGAGGACCATCTCGACCGCCACTACACTATGGAAAACTACGTCTATTTAAAAAAGCGGATGTTTGCCAATATGTGCGAAAGCGAGTATGCCGTTTTAAATTACGACGATCAAACGGTAAAGGGATTTAGTAAAGACTTAAAGTGTAAAATCGTTTGGTTTTCGGTAAGGGAAAGGGTGGACGGCGCTTATCTTTCAGACGGAAAAATTTATTTTCGCGACAAAGAATTTTTTTCGGTAAGCGACATGAAGTTAAAAGGCGAGCATAACACGGAAAACGTTTTGGCATGCGTATGCGCTTTAAAAATTTACGGTATCGACGACGAAACGATAGTAAAAAGTCTTACCGATTTCGTAGGCGTCAAATATAGGTTGCAAAATGTCGGAGAATATAACGGCGTAACCTATTTTAACGATTCCAAGTCGACTAACGTAGATTCTTCTTTAAAAGCAATACGTACTATGGATAAAGATACGGTGTTGATTTTAGGCGGTAAAGACAAAAATCAAGATTTTACCGAACTTTTTACCGAACTTAAAAATTGTAATTCCTTTGTAAGGCATACGGTTTTAACGGGCGAAAACAGATACAAACTTTTAAAAACGGCAATCGACGTCGGGTATGACGAGGTGTCTGTTACCAAAGACTTGTCGAGTGCCGTTAGCGTGGCGAAAACGCTTGCGGACGGCGGCAACGTTTTATTTTCACCCGGGGCGGCGAGTTTCGACGCTTTCAAAGATTACAAAGAAAGGGGAGAAAGGTTCGATTACATTGTTAAAACGCTTAATGAAACCGAGTAACCGAGGAGACTATTATATTTTATTCGCCGTAATACTTTTATGCCTTTGCGGAATAGTTGCGGTGTATTCGGCGTCGAATTACATAGCCGAAGCCGATTACGGCAATAAATATTATTTTGCGGTAAAGCAGGCGGCGGGTTTTTTCGTCGGGCTTATATTTATGGCGTTTACGGCAAAGTTCGATTACCGCAACTATTTCGGTAAAGGTAAGTGGTTTTATCTTTTCGGAATATCGCTTTTGGCGCTTTGTTTCGTTCCTTTTTTGTCGGTTAAGGTTTACGGCGCAAGGCGGTGGATAAATTTGGGATTTTTTACCTTGCAACCGTCAGAACTCGCTAAATTTTGTTACGTCTTTTTCGTTGCCGAATATTTTGCCGTCGATCCGTCACGAGCGCGAAGTTTTAAAGGCGTAATAATCCCGTTGGCGTCGGGAATTTTGGTGTGTTTACTAATAGTAATCGAGCCGAATATGTCCATTACCGTCTGCGTGGGACTCGTTATGCTTGCGATGCTCTTTTTGGCTGGTATGAAAATCAAGCATTTTATGCTTATTTTAATTCCTTGCATTGCATTAATTCCGTTACTTATAATAGCCGAGCCGTATAGACTTAAAAGGTTTACCGCCTTTTTAAACCCTTGGGAAAACCCGAAAGGCGAAGGCTATCAACTTTTACAATCGTTGTACGGATTGGGTTCGGGAGGATTGTTCGGAGTGGGGTTGTTCAAATCACGCCAAAAATACAGATTTTTACCCTTTTCGGAAAGTGATTTCATATTATCCGTCATAGGAGAAGAAACGGGGTTTTTCGGAACGGCTTTACTTTTTTCGGCAACCTTGTTTTTGATATGGCGGTGTGTGCGCGCCGCATATAAATCTAGGGATTTTTACGGCTATATGCTTTCCATGGGAATAGCGGCCGTTTATACCGTTCAAGTTGCCGTTAACGCGCTCGTCGTTACGGGTTCCATACCGCCGACGGGGTTGCCGTTACCGCTAATCTCGGCGGGAAACACTTCGATAGTGGCGTTTATGGGGGCTTTCGGGGTGGTTTACAACGTATCTAAACCGGAAAACGGCGCGATAACGGCATATGGACCTTTAAAGAATAAAAAAGCGAGCCGCCGATGTAAAAATTAGCGCTTTGCGATTATAAGCGTTAACCGTATCCGCTTTCGATTTTTAACCGAGAAAAGTCTTTTCGCATACTATGAAGTGTATTGCGGAAAGATTTTTTCGTTGCGGAGCCCAAAAAATGAAAAACTACCAAATCGAAGGCGGTAACAAAGTTTACGGAGAAGTTAATATAAGCGCGGCAAAAAATTCCGTGTTGCCGATAGCGTGCGCATCCATTCTTTTAAGGGGCGAAACTTTTATTCGGGGCTGTCCGAAAATCGGCGACGTAACGGTGCTTTGTAAAATTCTCGAAGGCATAGGCGCAAAAACGGAGTTTCGCGACGGCGGACTTTATTTAAATACGAAAAACATAGTTTCCACCGACGTAGCGCGGCAAGAAAGTTGCCAAATACGCGCCTCGTTCTTTCTTGCGGGACCGCTTGTCGCTAAGTACGGGCAGGCAACGGTGTCTAAGCCGGGCGGTTGCAAGATAGGCGAAAGGGGTGTGGACATACACGTTGACGGGTTGCGTGCGTTGGGTGCGAAAGTCGAAGAAAAGGACGACTGTTTTTTTATTACCGCAAAAAAGTTGAAAGGGGGCACTTTTCGCCTTCGATATCCGAGTGTAGGTGCGACGGAAAACTTGATACTCGCCGCAACGCTTGCCGACGGCATAACGGTTATCGAAAATTGCGCCAAAGAGCCCGAAATCAAGGATTTATGCGACTTTCTAAATCTTTGCGGCGGTAAAATAAAGGGCGGCGGTACTAACGTAGTGTGCGTTACGGGCGTTGAAAAGTTAACGGATAACGTAAGTTACAAGCCTATTCCCGACAGGATAGAAACGGGCACTTTTTTGTCGCTTTGTTATCTTGTAGGGGGAAAGTTGGAAATAAGACGTGAAAGTTCGGAAAATATTTGTTATTTAGCGAAAAAATTTCGCGATAACAGTTGCCAAGAAAGTGGTTTTTATGTTAATATATATAGTAATAAAATATATATACAATCGAACGGCGAGCCAAAAGGGCTCGGTAACTTGGTAACGGGTCCTTATCCGATGTTTCCTACCGACCTTCATCCGATAGTTTCGGCGGTCGGTGCGGCTGCTAAGGGAAAAACAACGATTGTCGAAACGGTTTTCGATTCACGCTTTGCTTATCTTGACGGACTTAAAAAGATGGACGCCGATTTTACTATTTGCGATAATTCCGTAACTTTTTTAGGAAAACCGTTATCCTCCGCTGTGGTCGAAGCACCCGATTTACGCGGCGGCGCGGGGCTTGTTATTGCAGCCCTTAAAGCCCAAGGCGTTTCCGTCGTAAAAAACGCCGAAGTTATAATGCGCGGATATGAGGATTTTTCAAAAAAACTTAGCCGCATAGGCGCTAAAATCAAAATTACCAAAGGATAATTCTTTATGAAGTACAGAAAACTTTTTTTAATAAGCGCGATACTTACGGCTTGTTTATACGTAACGCTCGTTTTAACGACGGTATTTCGCGTAACCGACGTTAACGTAAAGTATTCCGTTTACGACGATAGCGACTATTCAGTCGCGACCGAGATACTTTCTTCGTATAAAGGAAAAAACCTTGCGTTTATCGACACAAACGAAATCGCTGAAAAAATCACGGAAAATACAAGTCTAAAGGTTCGCACTATAAAAAAACAATATCCTTTTACTTTGATTGCGGATTTGTATTCGCGTGAGGAAAGATTTGCCGTTAAAGCAAAAGACAGCGAAGAATTTTACGTTCTCGACGTAGATTACGTGGCTATAAAAACACGCTCGACGTCGGTTAATCCTTCCGATAATTTATCGGATTTGTTGTTAATTTTCGATACGAAGCTTCAACCGAAAATAACTTTAAAAGAAGAACTGAAATACGACAACGAACTTCTTTTAAATTCCTTAAAAACGGCAATCGAACTTTTTGAAAGTCCGAGGGACAGGCTGTATTCGGTTACCGTTACCGAAATGCCGGAAAAAGACAACTACCGCTTGGAGTTTTTGACGAGAAGCGGCGTAACGATAAGAATTTTCAAGGCGACGGAAAAGACTTACGAAAAAGTTTCCGCCGGTATCGCTAAGTATCAAACGCTTACCGACAACGACCTTTTATCCGGCGTTATCGAGTGTTTGGAAAAGTCCGACGGACAAGTCGTCGCAACCTACACCAAGGTCGTAGTCGACGCTTAAGGATTAAAGGACTACGGAAATTACAAGAAAAGTCGATTCGCAAAAGGTTAAATCGACAAAAGACAAATAAAGGATAAAGAGGTACGATTATGCTAAAAGACGCGGTAGCCGTAGTAGATATCGGTGCGTACAGTCTTACTGCAATGATAGGTGAAAACGGAATAAACAATAACTTTACCATAAGGGCTATTGTCGAAAGCGAACACGACGCTTTTGACGGCGGCGTTATTAAGGAACAAGCGTTATACAACGCGCTTACTTCGAGTTTGCGCGCCGTGGCGAATTCGGCAAAAGCAAGGCTCGATACGGTATACGTCGGTGTGCCGAGTATGTTTCTAAATCTTATAAATACCGAGCAGCGCGCTTATTTTAACAGAAAGAAACGCATACGCGAGAAAGATTTGAAGGAATTTTTCGACGGCGCTTGTAAAGGTCTTTACACGGGCGGTGACGAGATTATATCGAGAACGGGCGTATGTTATTTTAGCGACGGCGGACTTAGATGCGAAGAAATTCTCGGTATGGTAACGACTTCGATTTCTTCATACGTTTCGGTTTATTGCGCGCGCAGCGACTTTTTAGCGCTCGTCCGCGACATATTGGCAACTTTAAAGGTTACGAACGTCAAATTTCTTCCCGTTCCTTTAGCGGAAGGTAATTTGCTTTTCACAAGCGAAGAAAGGCGTAGTGCTCAAATATTGCTCGACGTCGGGTACGTTTCGACGGGACTTACCGTTTTAGCGGGCGACGGGGCTTTATTCGAAAAGTCTTTCGACTTCGGCGGCGCTTACGTTGCGGCGTATTTATACCAAAAATATGATATAGACTACGACGTTGCCGAAAGGCTGGAACGTAAAATCAATTTAAGTATTCAGGGCGACGTAGGCAATTACATAGTTTTGTACGGTGACAGTCAATATTCTTATCCCGTGCGCGAAGTTAACGAAATCGCCCGTTACGTTTTGGATATGATTGCCGAAAACGTAGATAAAGCCTTATTAAACAGTAAAGTGCGCTTGCCGCACAACGTTGCGGTATCGCTTACGGGCGGCGGAATTTCCCACATACGCGGCGGTGCCGAATATTTAGCTAACCGTCTTGAAATGCCCGTCAACGTAGTAAGCCCCAATACCGCTTACATGTCGAAGCCCGAAGAAAGTTCGGCTTTGTCGGTATTGAACTATGCTTTAAACAAAAAAATGTATTAAATCGGCTGTGTAAAGGTTTTAGCGTATACCCCGCGCTAAATTTTGGCACGGCAAACAAATAAACGTTAAAAGGGGATAGCAATGAAAGAACGTTATCAAACAAAAAACACAGGAAAAAAGCACAAATTCGGTCGTGGAAACGGCGGGTATCTTACGCTTAACGACGAAAATATTACTCCGCTCGAATTTACGGCGATACAACTTCCCGAGCCGCTCGACGAACCCCTTCCTGCGGAAAAGGATAATTTACAAACACTCGACAACACTTCTTTAGAGAACGATTTTTCTTTGGAAGAATCTTGTCAAGTCAACGATGCTTCGTCTTTAGAAGACGAACCCGAAGAAAAAGTCAAAGAAGATTTGGAAGAACAATTTATTGAAAATTTAGTAAAAGAATCTAACTTCGATTCTGTAGAAGAACCCGAAGAAGAATCGGAACCCGAAGAAGAATCGGAACCCGAAGTTCAAGATTTCGATTTACCCGACAGCCCGCCTCGTGTAAAGGGGGGGGGCTACGAAGTAGACGAGGAGATTGTCGATAATTCGACCGACCTTGAAGAAGAACTCGAAGATTCCGAAATTCAAACCGAAGAGTACGCATTCGATAATGAAGAGCAATCGGCGGAAAAAGAGTTTGCCCCGACTATTTCCGACACGATTTATCTCAACGAAGACGGCGAAACCGATTTGGCGGATTTAACGGAGGCGGATGTAATCGACGAAGATTCGGATGATTCTACCGAAGGTATAACCGAAGAAACGATCGAAGAAACCGACGAGAAAGAACAGGAAATCCAAGGTGCAATCGAGGAATCCGAAACAGACGAAAGTTATTTTGACGGACAACCAAGATCGTTCGACGATACCCCTATCGAACAATCGGAAGAACCTCAAAACGACGTCGAAGACGGACAAATCGCTACGCCTAAGATTACTCAAGAGGAAATGATTCGCTTAGCGGTGGAAGCGGCGTTAAAGCAACGCGAAGCCGAAGAAAAATCTCGTCTCGAAACTTTTGAAAAGGAAGCCGAAAGACGTCGCCTTCAAGCAGTCGAGGACGCTCTTTCCGTTCGCGCGGCGGAAGATGCCGAATTAAAGCGCAAACAAGCCGCGGAAGAAGAGCAAAGACGACTCCGCGACTTTGAGGAACAGCAAATGCGCGAGCAAATCGAAAACGAGCGCCGTCTTGCCGAAATAGAAAACGTTCGCCAAAGAAAGGCTTTGGAAGAAGCGTTGCGCCTTCAGCAAGAGGCTATGCGAGCCAAGTTGGACGAACTTGCTCAAAAGGAAAAAGAACTTCAAGAAATGCGTCAAAGGGCGGAAGAAGAAGCTCGCAGATTAGCCGAGGAAGAGGCTCGTAGACAAGCCGAAGAAGAAGCTCGCAGACAAGCCGAGGAAGAGGCTCGCAGACAAGCGGAAGAAGAAGCTCGTAGACAAGCCGAAGAAGAAGCTCGCCGTCAAGCCGAAGAAGAGGCTCGTAGACTAGCGGAAGAAGAAGCACGTCGTCAAGCTGAGGAAGAGGCTCGTAGACAAGCCGAAGAAGAAGCTCGTAGATTAGCCGAGGAAGAAGCTCGTAGACAAGCGGAAGAAGAGGCTCGTAGACTAGCGGAAGAAGAAGCACGTCGTCAAGCCGAGGAAGAGGCTCGTAGACAAGCCGAAGAAGAAGCACGTAGACAAGCGGAAGAAGAAGCACGTAGACAAGCGGAAGAAGCTCGTAGACAAGCGGAAGAAGAAGCACGTAGACAAGCGGAAGAAGAAGCTCGTAGACAAGCCGAAGAAGAAGCACGTCGTCAAGCCGAGGAAGAAGCACGTCGTCAAGCCGAGGAAGAAGC
>CAYNYV010000027.1:0-21415 GCA_964401515.1 uncultured Christensenella sp. | reverse complement strand
ACTATGATTTTTACTACTAAAAGGTGTTCGTGCAGGGTTAAGCAAACGCATATTCCTTAATAGTCGTTACGCCTTCGGGTATTGTTATTTTTTCTATCGGCACGCCCATAAAAGCCGAATTTCCTATTGTTTTTACTCCTTTCGGAATAACGCTTGCAACGCATCCCGCTATTAATGTATCGTCGGACTTGCGAATAATACAATTTCCGTCGCTTTTATAAACGGCATTTTCCTCGTCAACCGTAATCGATTCGAGATTATTGCAATGTATAAAAGCACTACCGATTTTTTGAACATTTTTAGGTATACGTATGCTTTCTAACGCTGATAAAACAAACGCACCGTTATCGATTTTTTGTAAACTTTCGGGTAAAACAATTTGTTTCAGCGAAGAACAGCCCTCAAAAACACCGTGTTTAAGAGTCTTTAAATTATTCGGAAGAACTATATTTTCAAGCGAAGTACATCCGTAAAAAGCAAACGAGCATATAGTCTCAACCGTTTCCGGTATTTGCACGTCGGATAGATTCGAGCACCCTAAAAAAATGCTGTCGGGCATTTCCGTCATGTATTTAGGCAATATCACGCGTTTTAAATTCACACAGTTTTTAAAAGTCCCTGCGCCGATTTCGGTTTCTTCGCCTAAAAAAATAACGTCTGTTAAATTTTCGCAATCCGCAAACGCATTGTTAATGACTTTTACCGTTTTTTCGTCGATTTTTTCGGGGATGATAAGTTTCCCTACTACTTCGTCACTGTTAACGCCTGCGATTTCGCAAATCGAATCGTCTGTTGTATCTCGGTAATAATAAGGCGAAACGTCTATATTGTATTCAAGCGTAACTGACCAATCGGAATCAAACGTTTCCTTTAAATCGCCGAGCGCCATAACCTTAATCGAGTTTTTTTCGTTTACTATAAGGGTAAACGCGTCGATTTTGTTTTCCTTAACGTTAAATTCGTAACCGTTTACGTTAAGTAGATATTCCGTCGCACCGTCGACTTTATTCCAAGACAGTATATAATTTTCTATTTTAAGTCCGTCGGGCGACGGCAAAACGCCGTCGCCCTTACCGTTACACGCCGACAGCAATCCTAAAATTGCCGTCATACAAATAACCGATAGGCATAATGTTAACAACTTTTTATGTTTTTTGATTTTTACCACCGACAAAACCACCCCATCAAATTGTTTGTAAATTAAAAACACTTGTCTTTACAGCAATATAATAACATAAAATTCGGCGCTTGTCAACAGTTTTCAGAAAAATTTTTTTTGAACAAATAAAAAAGCGCGATATACACAAACTTTTACGTTGGCAAAAGTGCCTAACGCAATAAAAAAGGTTTAAATAAAAATTTCCGTATCCAAAACGGTACGGAAATTTTTATTTTGTTATTTTTTAGCATTTTAACGCGGTTTTTACGTGCGTATAAAACAATATTATTCGGTAACGGCGTGTTGCGATTTTAAAAACTCGGCATATAAAGCGATAAGCTTTAATTCGTTACGAGAATAATCGTCAAGCGTAAAAGCAAGACTGTTTTCGCCATCACCGAACTCCTTAAGGGTATACGAAGACTTTACGCCGTTAACGAGTTCGTCGATAGTGCAGTTAAAGAATTTCGACAGTTTTATCAAAGTCTTCATACTGACGTTTTCGCATCCCCTATTCCACCAAGAATTAACCGTCGAAGTCGAAAGTTCGCACGCAACGGCAAGCTGACTTCTGTTCATATTGCGCTCTTGTAACAACGCGTCGAGATTTTCCAAAAATTCCATATTTTCATCCTCACATATAAATTTCAATAAAAGTCGTTTTTAACGCTTTAAAGTTTCCTTATATAATCAACCGCGCCGAGGGCTGCTATCGCTCCGTCCGATACGGCGGTCGTTAACTGACGCATCTTTTTACATCTCGTATCGCCGACGGCAAATAAACCTTCGGTAGACGTTTGCATATTTTCGTCAACTAAAAAATACCCTTCTTTACTTAAATTTGCTATATCCGAAAATTTTTGATTATCGGGAACAAGCCCTATCGCGACGAATACAGCCGAAACGGGTAAGATAAAGTCATTGTCGTCCTTTAAGCCTTTTACGGCGGTTAAACTTTGCTCGCCTAAAAAGTCGGTAGTGTTAACGTTGGGTACGGCAACTATATTTTCCGTTTTGTTCAAAAGATCTATAAGCGCTTGGTCGCCGAAGAATTTATCGGTAAGCGTTAAAACGTAAACCTTACTGCAAATTTCGGCAAGCGACAGCGCCGTTTGCAGCGCCGAATTGCCGTCGCCTATCACAGCGACTTCCTTATCTTTATAAAACGCCCCGTCGCAAATAGCGCAATAATAAACGCCCTTTCCTAAAAGTCTTTTTTCCGACTCGAAAGGCAAATGCCTTTGCTTAACGCCGTTGGCGACGATTACAGATTTCGCCGTATGAGTACCGCAGTCTGTTTCGACTATAAACGTTCCGTCGGGATTTTTTATTATTTTTTCGACGTTTTCCAATTCGAATTCTACGCCGAGGGCTAAAACTTGTTCGAAAAGTCTGTTCGCGAAATCGTTCCCCGATATACTGTTATAAGACGGAAAGTTTTCCACTTTCGGCGAAAACGCTATCTGTCCGCCAACCGAAGAAGATTCAAGCAAAAGAACGGTTTTTCCGTTTCTTAAAGCGTAAACCGCGGCGGTCATACCGGAAGCACCCGCACCGACAATAATAATATCTACGTTCATTAAGCGGTTTCCTCGACGTATTTTTTAATGTTTGAAGGATTCATAATCCTTTCGACACCGTTATCGGTAAACACAAGCAAGGTAGGCGCTTCGGTAACGCCGTTTTGCTTGAAATAATCTTGATCGTCTTCAACGAACTTTTTATCGTATTCGACGCCGTTTTTGTTTAAAATAAGTTGAACCATAGTGCATTTGGGGCAAGTTTTAGTCGCGCACAAAACATATTTCGCACCGACGTTTTTGCCGATAACGTCAACGTTTTTGACCGCCTCGGATTTTTCGCAAGCGACGTTTTCGATAGATTCGTTTTTACAAGTTTCGCACGAGACGTTTTGTTCTTTGACTGCCGAAAAGCCGCCGTCTACTTTATAAACCTTTCTGTCTTTATATTCCTGGGATTTTCCGTCGTTCCAATTTTGAACGGGACGGTAATAGCCCGTTATCCTCGAATAAACTTCGGTTTTTTGTCCGCAGTAAGGGCAAGTAAACTGTTCGCCCGCAAGATAGCCGTGGTTTTTACACACCGAATAGGTCGGCGACAAAGTATAATAAGGAAGTTTATGATTTTCGGCAATCTTTCTGACCAAAGTCGCCGCCGCCTTCCAATCGGGTAATTTTTCGCCTAAAAAGGCGTGAAATACCGTGCCGGAAGTATACAAGGTCTGCAATTCGTCCTGAATTTTAAGGGCGGAAAAGACGTCGTCGGTGTACCCGACGGGAAGGTGCGAACTGTTAGTATAATAAGGCGTTCCGTTTTCGTTAGCCGTTTTGATGTCGGGATACGTTTCCTTATCGTGCTTCGCCAAGCGGTAAGAAGTAGACTCGGCGGGCGTTGCTTCCAAATTATATAAATCGCCGTAAGCTTCTTGATAGTCGGAAAGTCTTTCGCGCATATGGGTTAAAACTTCCTTAGTAAACCGTTGAGCCTTTTCGTCGGTTAAATCGCAACCAATCCAATTAGCGTTTAAGCAAGCCTCGTTCATACCGACAAGCCCGACGGTCGAAAAATGATTGTCGAAAGTCCCCAAATAGCGTTTAGTATAAGGATATAAACCTTCGTCCATAAGTTTAGTTATTACCGTACGTTTTGTCTTTAAAGACCTTGCCGAAATATCCAAAAGTTTATCGAGGCGTTTGTAAAAATCAGCCTCGTTCTCCGCAAGATAAGCAATCCTCGGCATATTGATAGTAACTACGCCGATAGAACCCGTATTTTCGCCGCTACCGAAAAATCCGCCCGATTTTTTGCGAAGTTCCCTTAAGTCGAGCCTTAATCTGCAGCACATCGACCTTACGTCGCTCGGCTCCATATCGCTGTTTATATAGTTTGAAAAGTAAGGAGTACCGTATTTTGCCGCCATTTCGAAAAGCAGTTTATTGTTTTCCGTTTCAGACCAATCGAAGTCGCGCGTTATGGAATAGGTAGGAATAGGATATTGAAAACCCCTTCCGTTGGCGTCGCCTTCTATCATTACTTCGATAAAGGCTTTGTTGACCATATCCATTTCCTTTTGGCAGTCTTTATATTTAAAGTTCATTTCCTTGCCGCCGACTATAGCGTTAAGTTCGGCTAAGTCGTTAGGAACAACCCAATCGAGCGTTACGTTGGAAAAAGGCGCTTGCGTTCCCCAACGGCTGGGCGTATTCACGCCGTATATAAAGGATTCGATTGCTTTTTTAACTTCTCGATAAGTAAGATTGTCGGCTTTTACGAAAGGAGCAAGATAGGTATCGAACGAAGAAAATGCTTGCGCACCCGCCCATTCGTTTTGCATTATGCCCAAAAAGTTTACCATTTGGTTACACAAAGTAGCCAAGTGGCTCGCCGGCGAAGATGTAATTTTGCCCGTTACGCCGCCTAAACCTTCTTCGATAAGTTGACGAAGCGACCAACCCGCGCAGTAGCCCGTAAGCATAGACAAATCGTGAATGTGAATGTCTGCGTTTCTGTGGGCGTTTGCGATTTCCTGATCGTAAATTTCCGAAAGCCAATAGTTTGCCGTTATTGCGCCCGAGTTAGATAAAATCAAACCGCCTACCGAATAAGTTACCGTCGAATTCTCCTTAACGCGCCAGTCGGCAACCTTTAAATATCCGTCGACTATCGACTTATAGTCGAGCATCGTCGCCTTCATGTTACGTATTTTTTCGCGCTGTTTACGATAAAGGATATAAGATTTCGCAATGTCGTTATAACCTGCCTTTATCAAAACGTTTTCCACGCTGTCTTGTATATCTTCGACGGCGATTTTGCCGCTTTTAATTTTACTTGAAAAATCCGAGGTAACGTTAAGCGCTAATAAATCTATTACGCTTTGATGAAAATCTTTTCCGCTTGCCTCGAAGGCTTTTGTGATTGCCGAAGTGATTTTAGCAATGTTAAAATCTACTTCTTGTCCGTCACGTTTGACAACACTGTACATGCTTTATCTCCTATTATAATAATGTGTTTAGTCACCTAAAAACGCAAGGTCGTCCCGAATAAAAAAGTGTTTACGTTACAAAAAAGGCAGTAGCCTGCCTTATAATCACGCCCCGTTTTTTCGGTGCCTTTATATACTACCACACAAGGGTTTTTTCTGTCAAACGTATTTACTCTTTTTTTAAAAGATTTTTACTATATTTTGTGCGAATAAAAAAACAAAAGCACAACATCTTGTGCTTTTTCGTAATTTTTCAATTTTTATCCGTATGCAAAAAATTTATATATTTTACACATTTAAATACCGCGAATCTCGACGTTTTCAACCGTTTTTAAAACGATGTTTGCATAACTATCCAAAGTTTTTTTTCGGGGCTGTGTAAAGGTGCCGCACAAAATGTCGCCGCTGTCCGCGAAAGCCTGAATGAAATATTTTTTTGCGCCTTTTATCTCGTTTGAAATCTTTATAAAATCGTTCTCGTCGAAAAGTTCGTCGGATACCGTAGTACGAAATTCATAGTCCGCCTTACCCTCGATTAAAAGCGCTATCGACTTTTTAACGGGCGTTATATCGAAACCCTCGACGCCGACGGTCAAAGGATATTTGTCGAAGCAGTTTTTGATATCCATCGCCACGTAGTCTACGAGTTTTTTATCTATAAGCGTTTTTAGTTTTTCGGGATTGGTTCCGTTTGTGTCGAGTTTTACCGAAAAACCCGCCTTTTTTATATCGGAAATAAAATCCTCGATATCGGGTTGCAACAAAGGCTCGCCGCCCGTTACGGTAACGCCGTCCAAAAGTCCTTTTCGTTCGTCGAGGAATTTGAAAAAATCTTCCCTTGAGATCTCTGCGTCGTCCCCTTTTCTTTTTACGACAAGCGAAGCGTTATGGCAAAACGGGCACCTTAAATTACACCCGAACAAAAACACCGTGCAAGCGCATTTGCCGGGATAATCGAGCAACGTTAATTTTTGTAAACCTTTTATTATCATATCGCGACCGCCTTAGTTTATTCAGTCTTACAATCTTCCGCCACTTTGCAATCCCCTAATATATCGGGTTTAAATTTCATCGAATCGGCTTCGGTAAGCGCGCGTATCACTCGGCAAGGATTCCCCACCGCGAAACTGTTTGGCGGTACATCCCTCGTAACGACGCTCCCCGCGCCGATAACGCACCCGTCGCCGATAGTAACGCCCGGTAAAACGGTAACGTTTGCGCAAAGCCAGCACCCGTTTCCGATAATTACGGGCTTAGCGTAGCAAAGCCGCCTACCGACGCCGTCGGGACAAATAAGTGCATGCCGCTCGTCTTCGAGCATGGGATGAAGCGGTGTAACGATGGTTACGTTCGGGCCGAAATCGCAATTTTCACCGATTACCACGTCGGTATCGTCCTGACAAGTAAAATTAAAATTGATAAAAGTGTTTTTACCGATTTTCGTATTTTTACCGTAATGAAATCTGATAGGGCCTTGCAGATAGACGTTTTCGTTAAGCACGCCGAGTATTTCGCGCAAGATATCCCTTCGCGCGTCGGGCTCGTATTCGGTAAGCGCATTATACTTTTGGTTCAGCATATGCGTCCTTTGTTTTATTTCCACTCTCCGATCCTCCGAAGGAAAAAAGAGTTTACCCTTTCCGTCATCTAACATTTTCGTATACCTAACAATTTTTTTTGCTATGCCTTCGGCGTATTTTTGAAACCTTACGTCTTACCGTTTTCGACTTTTTGTTTCGCAAGTACCTAAAAAGCGCGTAAGTTCGTAAAAGCAACAGCGTTAATTCGTTCCATAAGTATAGCACATCGTTTCCATACTTACCAAACGTTCTCGGTATTGTTTTTAGTATTTTTTATATTTTTTTAGCGACGCACGTAACAAGAAGGTCTTACATTTTTTGCCTACTATCCTTGACTTATACTGTTTAAGTTGATATAATATTTTTAATAGGGAGATAGACAATGGTTTTAAGGGATTATCAAAAAGAATGCGTCGATATCATCAACGATTTGGGAAAAGGTTCCTATCTTATATCGATGGCGACGGGGCTAGGCAAAACGGTCATATTTTCGCAAATTGCAAGAAAAGGCAGAGTCTTGATAATTTCCCATCGCGAAGAACTCGTCCGTCAGCCATTAAAATATTACGACTGCCCTTGCGGAATCGAACAGGGCGAAGAAGTTTCGCACGGGGAAGCGGTAGTTTCCGCTTCCGTTCAGTCGCTTATAAAACGCCTTGACAAATTCAAGCCCGACGAATTCGACGTTATAATCACCGACGAAGCCCACCACGCGGCGGCTAAAAGTTATAAAACGGTATATTCGTATTTTACGCCGAGGCTCCACCTCGGTTTCACCGCAACCCCTAACCGAGGCGATAAAGTAAGGCTCGACGACGTTTTCGAAAAAATCGTTTTCGAAAAAAATCTTTTATGGGGCATACGCAACGATTATCTTACCGACGTGCGCTGCATAAGAGCGAAAATTTCGTGGAATCTAAAACCGGTAAAAATTTCAATGGGCGACTTTCAAACGGGCGCGCTCGAAAAAGCCGTCGACACCGAAGGCATTAACGCCGAAATCGCGGAGATTTATAAAAAGTATGCGTGCGGCCAAACTTTGATATTCGCAACCTCCGTCAGCCACGCCGAAAACATCGCAGCAAAAATTCCCGGTGCGGTCGCGGTTTCCCAAAAAACCAAAAACCGTGCAAAAATAATCGAAGATTTTACTCAAAAAAAGATACCGTGCTTGGTAAATTGCCTTATATTCACCGAAGGCACGGATATTCCCCTTATAGAAACCGTAATCATCGCGCGCCCGACTAAAAATCAAAGTTTGTACGCGCAAATGGTCGGCAGAGGCTTAAGAAAATACAAGGATAAACGCTTTTTAACCCTTATCGACCTTGTAGGCGTTACCGACGACTTGGATATATGCACCGCGCCGTCGCTTTTAGGGCTCGATATGACGGACGTCCCGAAATCCCGCGCCGACAATATCGAGGGAATGCTTACAAGCCTAAAAGAAGTCGTCGACGAAGCGGCGGACTGCCCCGAAAATTGGGTTGTAAACGTAAAAGCCGTTAAACTTTTCGCTAAACAAGAAGGCGTAGACACGTTTAATATAAATTGGACCAAAAAACCGAACGGCGATTTGGTATATCAGTTTACGAACGGCGACCGCATAGGCATAAAAGCAATAAACGAACTCGGCAAAACCAAAATTATGTTTTACCTTTACGACGAAAGCGAAAATAAATTTAAATATTCCGAAAGCGAAGAAATGACTTTGCAACGCGCGCTTGCGACTGCATATAGGCACTTTAAATACGAGCACGAAGAAGAAAAAGCACTGTGGGACTTAGACAATTATTTCCTTTGGCAAAACGAACCCGCCACCGAAAAACAAGTATCTTACATAAAAAGTAAAATTTCCAAGACAGAATTCGATGCTTTGTACGACAAAGTTCCCTTTACGAAAGGTAATTGCTCGCAAATAATAAACGCTTTAAAAATTAAAAACGTTAAACCCTCCGAACTATATAAAATGCGTCAAAAGGCAAAAGACAGAGAGCTTCAAGAGCAAAAAGCCAAGGAAGAACTTTCTAAATTAAGAATAGAAACCATCTACGTAACAAAATATAAAAATAAGTTTTACGCAATAAAGCATAAAACTCGGCTTGTCATCACCGACGCATGGGAAGTCGCCGCGGACCTTATCAACCAACTTGACGGACGCGACGGAGGAAAGTGCTATTTTAAAAAATTTACTTCTAAATCGCAAGCAATAGATTTTTTAAGAAAATAAAATTTATAAAAGGAATTTATTATGCCACTATTTGATTACAAATGCCCTTCTTGCGGCAAAAAACAAACGCTTTTAGTAAAAACCTACGACCAAACGATAAACTGTCCCGACTGTAACGCCGTTATGGAAAAGGATTATTCCGGAAGCGTTACGGGCGGACTCGGCAAAAAACCCTCCTCTTGCACGGGGAATTGCAAAACTTGTTCCGGCTGTAAATAACCGCTTTTATTTTTTAATTTAAATTTTTGTATTTATAAAATATTTCTGTTTTACGCGTTTTATTATCGGCAAAATCTTCACCTTAAACTACAACACTTTGTCTAATCGCGATTAGACAAATTCAAAATAAGCAAACAACGTTCCGTATCTATAAAAAATACCCGTCTATAGGTCGATAATCGACCTATAGACGGACTTTTTGTTTATTTTAACGTTTACGACCAAAAATTATTTTTCAAATTATTTTTCAAATTTTTCCTCGTAAAATTTCATACATTTTTTTATTGCGTCGATAGCGCAGTCGCGGTGGCAAATTTCCTTTACCGACGTAACTTTGTGCTCGAGCGTTTTATAGACCTCGAAAAAGTGCATCATTTCTTCGAAAATATGTTTAGGTAGTTCGTCGATATCGTTATAATCTTTATAACTCGGATCGCCGAGCGGTACGGCTATTATTTTTTCGTCAAACTCGTAGTTATCGTACATACGTATAACCCCTATGGGCTTACAAGTAACAAGCGTCATCGGGTAAATCGCATCGGTACATAACACTAAAACGTCTAACGGGTCGTTGTCTTCAGCCAAAGTTTTGGGGATAAACCCGTAGTTTGACGGATACACGGTGGACGTATACAAAATTCTGTCAAGCCTTAAACGCCCGGTTTCCTTATCGAGTTCGTATTTAGCCTTACTGCCCTTGGGTATTTCGATAAGCGCTTCGAACTTTTCGGGAGTGATTCTTTCCTTTCTTATATCGTGCCAAATATTCAAAATTACCCCTCCTGCAAATTTGATTTTTGTTGTTTTATGCGTTTTAGATAGCATCTTCTGCACATCGCGACGTACCTATCGTTGCCGCCGATGCATATTTGATCGCCTTCGGTAACGATCTTGCCGTTTTCGTCGATACGTGCGTTTACTGTAGCCTTCGAGCCGCACTTACACACAGATTTTATTTCCGTTATAGACTCGGCAATCTCGAAAAGACGTTTGCTTCCGGGGAAAAGATGAGTCAAAAAATCGGTTGCTAAGCCGAAGCACAAAACGGGAACGTTAAAATCTATAACAATGTCGTCAAGTTCGTCGACTTGTTTGGGCGTCAAAAACTGACACTCGTCGACAATGACGACTTGACAATCGGTATACTCGTTTTTATAAAGGTCGTAAATATTTTGGTCGGAGGTAACAGATAAACAAGGCTTTGACAAACCTATTCTCGATTTTACCGTAGCGACGCCGTCGCGCGTATCGACCGACGGTTTTAACAGAAGAACCTTCATGTTGCGTTCTTCGTAATTGAATTTTGTTATAAGCGCTTGTGCGGTTTTCGAACACCCCATCGCGCCGTATTTAAAATATAATTTTGCCATTTATATTTGCCTTCTCAAGAAATAAATTTTTCCGTCGTTTTCCCTAATATCATAACTGTTGCAAACGAATTTAACAATGATTTTTCAAATGCGGCAGCATTAAAAATTAATCGGTTCGGTTATTCTTTTTCTACCGCAAAACTTGCTTCTCTTATTTTACTTTTGCCAAGATAATCGGCCTATAGGCGGGTTTTTGATCGGAAATAACGGTCGCCGCGATAAGCCTTTTTTCGCTGTCGGAAAACTTAGATTCGTCGTTTGAATAAAGCGTTGCGATTATATCGCCGCGTTTAACGTAGTCCCCCGTTTTTTTCTTTAAAACGATACCCGCCGAAAAATCTATAACGTCGTCTTTAGTGTTTCTTCCCGCTCCGAGAACGAGTGCCGCCGTACCGTAACCTTCGGTATCGACCGACGACACGTAGCCCTCACGGTCGACAAGAACGTCGCGGCTAAACTTTGCCTTTTCGAAGAGTTTAGGATTATATATAACCCTTTCGTCGCCGCCTTGCGCTTTTACCATTTTAGCCAAAGTGTTTAATGCGCTGCCGTCCGAAATTACGCGTTTAACGTCGCAAACGCATTGCTCGAAAGTACCTTTTTCGGCAAGATAAAGCATATTTGCCGCCAAGTCGATACAAATCTCCGTCAAGTCGGAAGGCCCTTCGCCCTTTAACGTGGCGACAGCTTCTTGAACCTCTAAAGCGTTACCGATATTGTTACCGAGCGGTCTGTCCATATCGGTAATAAGCGCGAGCATCTTTTTGCCCGCCTTTTTGCCGATGTCGACCATCATTTTAGCAAGTTCCTTACTGTCATCGAGCGTTTTCATAAACGAACCGCTACCCGTTTTTACGTCTAACACTATGCAATCGTCGTCGGCGGCAAGCTTTTTACCCATAATGCTCGATACGATTAGCGGTTTACTTTCGACCGTTGCCGTAACGTCGCGCAATGCGTACAAAAGTTTGTCCGCAGGGGCTAAATCGGCGGATTGACCGACTATCGCGATACCCGTTTCGTTAACGATTTTTATAAATTCGTCCTTAGGAATATCCGTTTTAAATCCGGGGATTGCTTCTAATTTATCTATAGTGCCGCCCGTATGCCCTAATCCACGACCGCTCATTTTTGCAACCTTTACGCCGAGCGTTGCAACTATAGGGGTAACAATCAAACTCGTTTTATCTCCTACGCCGCCCGTGGAATGTTTATCCACCCTAAGCCCTTGCACGTCGGAAAAATCAAGCGTTTCACCCGAATCGCGCACCGCCATAGTAAGTGCGGCTGTTTCTTCCAAATCCATACCCTGAAAATATATCGCCATCAAAAGTGCCGAAACTTGATAGTCGGGTATTTGTCCGTTAACGTAACTTGTTATAAACCATTTGATTTCTTGCTCCGACAATTTTTTGCCGTCGCGTTTCTTTTTTATAATATCATACATTCTCATGAACGTTTCCTCCCTTTAAAAAGCACAGATAATCGACCTATAAGCGGACTTTTCCGAATTTCAATATTTTAAATAAGATTATCGGGTCCGAACCTTTCGGGTAAAAGTTGGGATAAAGTGTAGACTTTTATATTGTCCTCGTTACCTAATATTATTTGAAAATCGCTTTTGCAAAATTCCGCCATAACTTGGCGACACACTCCGCACGGCGCGCAAAAGTCGGCGTTTTCGTCTTCTTTTCCGCCGACAATCGCTATTTTTAAAAATTCTCTTTCACTTGCATGAACCGCCGCAAAAAAAGCCACCCTTTCGGCACACACGGTAGGCGTATACGCCGCGTTTTCGATATTCGCGCCAGTATAAACCTTTCCGTTTTCGGTAAGAAGTGCCGCGCCGACTTTAAAATGCGAGTACGGCGTGTAAGCTTTATTTCTTGCTTCTATTGCTAAAAGCATTAATTCTTTATCGGTCATTAGACACCCCGCTAATATATTTTTCTTTAAAAGTCGGGCTATAAGCCCGTTATCGATAAAATTACTTAATAACTTCCTTTAAAAAACTCGTACCCGCAGTGTCTTTTTTATCGACGCCGAAGTATTCCAAAACGGTTGCCGAAATATCGGCGAACGTAGAACGAGTGCTTAAATTTACGGGTTTGATTTTATTACCGTATAAAAGCATCGGAACGTATTCCCTCGAATGGTCGGTAGAAGGCGTTTTGGGATCGCAACCATGGTCTGCGGTTATAATCAACAAATCGTCTTCCTTAAGTTTAGGCAAAAAACCGCCGAGCCATTTATCGAATTCGGTTGCCGCTTTCGCATACCCCACGACGTCGTTTCTGTGTCCGTAAACCATATCGAAGTCGACAAGATTGGTAAAACACAAACCGTTAAAATCTCTTTCAAAAACGTCGTCGGTCTTTCGCATTCCGTCGGCATTAGAAGTCGTGCGGTTGGATTCCGAAACAGACTTGCCGGCAAAAATGTCGTAAATTTTTCCGACCGAAATCGTGTCGAACCCCGCCGATTTTAATAAATCGAGCATTGTCGTTTTAGGCGGAACAAGCGAATAATCGTGTCTGCGCGAAGTACGTGTATAAGGATATTCTCCGTTAAAAGGACGAGCGATTACCCTGCCGACGCCGTGCTTGCCTTGCAAAAGTTCACGCGCGATTTCGCAGTAACGATATAATTCTTCGATAGGAACGTAATCTTCGTGCGCAGCTATCTGGAAAACGCTATCGGCGGACGTGTAAATTATAAGCGCGCCCGTTTCGATGCTTTCTTTTCCGTAATCTTTAATGACCTCGGTCCCCGAATACGGCATATTGCACAACGTTTTTCTACCGGTGCGTTTTTCGAACTCGTCGACGACTTCTTGCGGGAAACCGTTAGGATAAGTCGGCAAAGGTTCGGGCGAAATAATACCGGCGATTTCCCAGTGCCCTATCGTCGTATCTTTACCCATGGAAGACTCTTGTAACCTTGCGTGTGCGGCTAAGGGGTTATCAACGCCGCCGCCTACGCCGTCGATATTGAAAAGTCCTAACTTTTTAAGATTGGGACAATTGAAATTTTCGTGTTCGCGTATGGCACCTAATGTGTTACTACCTTCGTCGTGCCATAAATATGCGTCGGGTTCTTCACCGATGCCGAAACTGTCCAAAACAATTAAAAACAATCTTTTATTCATTGTTCTCCTCTGAAATTCGCCGATAATAGTCGAGCGAATTTTCAAACTGTCGATTATTTAAATATCGATTATTCTTCTGCTATATTCAAAGCGATTTCCATCATTTTGGTGAAGGAATTTTGTCTTTCTTCGGCGGTGGTGTTTTCTTCGGGATAAATAAAGGAATCGCTTACCGTGCAAATGCAAAGTGCCTTTTTCCCGAGGCGTGCGGCGTTACAATATAAAGCCGCCGATTCCATTTCGACGCCGAGTACACCCATCTTAGCCCATTCCATACCGCTGTTTGCGTCGTCGTAAAATACGTCGGAAGAGAAAATATTACCAACCTTGTAATTAACGCCCGCTTTTTCGCATTCCTCGACGGCGGCTTTAAGTAAGCCGAAATCGGCTATCGGCGTGAAAGTCCCGGGAAGCCTATATTGATGTGCGAAATTCCCGTCCGTGCAAGCGCCTTGTGCGATAACTATATCCCTCGCGTGTAAATCGGGGTGGAAAGAACCGCAAGAACCTACCCTTATAATGCTCGATACGTCGTAGAACTTAAAAAGTTCGTACGAATATATTCCGATAGCGGGTTGTCCCATCCCGGACGCCATAACGGAAACGCGTTTTCCTTTATAATATCCCGTATAGCCTTGAACGCCGCGTACGTCGTTGACAAGAACGGGGTTATCTAAAAAGTTTTTAGCGATGAAAGCCGAGCGCTTAGGATCGCCGGGCATTAAAACCGTTTTTGCAAAATCGCCTTTTTCGGCGGAAATATGAGGTGTTGCCATGATAATTCTCCTTTATAATAAACGTAATATTTAATGTGTGCTTTATTTCGATAACGTCGCATAAAGCCATAAAGCCTATGCAAACGTTCAAATAACAGGCTTATAGCCCGACTTTTTTGTTTTCGATGAAATTATTCCGCTGCTTTTACGGCTTTCACGACTCTGCTTGTACCGAGCCTCGACGCGCCTAAATTTATAAAATCTTCGGCGTCTTTTAAATCCTTAATACCGCCCGCTGCTTTAACCAAAACGCCTTGTCCGACGTTTTTAACCATAAGTTCGACGTCCTTTAGCGTTGCGCCCGCAGTCGAAAACCCGGTAGAAGTTTTAATATATTCGGCACCCGCTTCGGTTACCAAACGGCACATCGTAATCTTTTCCTCGTCGGTTAAAAGACAAGTTTCGATAATGACTTTCAATAATTTTCCGCCGCAAGCCGCTTTGATTTGAGCAATCTCGTCGCGAACGAAATCGAGTTTTTCCTCCTTTAGCGCGCCAATATTTATAACCATATCTATCTCGTCGGCACCGTTGTCAACGGCATCCTTTGTTTCGAAAACCTTGACCGCAGTCGTGTTATAACCGTTCGGAAACCCTATAACGGTACAAATTTTTAACTCGTCTTTGACGTATTCTTTCGCTTGTTTAACGTAGCACGGCGGAATACAAACGCTGGCGGTTTTATATTTTAATCCGTCGTCGCAAATAGCCTTAATATCTTGCCAAGTAGCGGTCTGTCCCAATAAGGTATGATCGCATTTCGATAAAATTTCTTTAACGTCCATAATAATTCTCCATAAAAATATATTGTTAACCGACCTATAGACGGCTTTTTGCAAAAATCAATCGTCTGAAACGTCTAAAGCTTCCAAGCCTTTTTTGGCTTCGGGCTTAGCGTCGCCATGCTTGACAAAAAACATCGTTACGAAAGCAAGCGCAACAAAGGCCGCGGCGTACGGAAATAAAACTTCATATCCGATAGCATCGAGCAAAGCGCCCGAAACGATAGGCGTAACGATTTGCGCCGCCATCGACGCGGTATAGTAATATCCGGTGTACTTACCTACGTCGGAGCCTTTAGCAAGTTCCACAACCATCGGGAAGGAATTTACGTTAATAGTTGCCCAGCCGATACCGGCAAGAGCAAACAATATCGACATTACGACGACGGAAGTGCCTTCACGAATAAAGCAAGCGCCCAAAAAGGCGGCGAAAAGCATTACGACACCGGCTAAAATAGTCTTTCTTCTGCCGATTTTAGAGGCAACGATGCCTACGGGAAAATAAGCAATGATAGCCGCAACTTGAGCGATTAGCAAAGTCGTGGAATAGTTTACCTTTAAGTAATTGCTTGCGTATACCGAATATTTGGACGTTACCGCATTATAGCCTATATACCAAAGCGCAACCGACGCCAAAATAAGAATAAGCGACGTAAACTGTTCTTTTGTAAGTTTGCCGCCGGCACTGTCTCTTTCTTCGGTTTCCTTGTCGCAACCGAGCCTTTCCGTTTCTTCCTGCATTTCTTGAGCCCACAAAGGTTCTTTAACGGTAAGTAGGAAGATAACAAGCGCAACAATCATAACGGCACAAACGGCTATTATGTAAAAACGGAAATCTGTTTTACCGGGTTCACTTGTTTTAAAAACGGTGGCGAAAATCAAAATTAAAATTCCGCCGAAAGTACCCATTAGGTTTATAACGGCATTGGCTTTCGAACGCAAAGGTTTTACCGTTACGTCGGGCATAAGCGCGACCGCAGGCGAACGGAATATCGCCATCGACACAAGGGACAATAACAGGCAAATTATAAACATTACAAGGCTGTTCATAAAGCCTAATAGCGTGAAAAATATTACCGCGCAAATCGTGCCGACCAAGATGAACGGCGTGCGCCTGCCGAATTTAGAATTAAACTTATCGGAAAGATTACCGAAAATCGGTAACATAAATACAGCAAAGATGTTATCGAGCGACATAATAACGCCCGACCAAGTCTGTTTCATTTCGAACTTGTTGGTTAAAATCAAAGGCACTATCGTGTCGTACGCTTGCCAAAAGGCACTTATCAAAAAGAACGCGAAACCCACCAAAACAGTGCGCTTGTAATTTAACTTCATAACAAACTTTCCTCTCTATATTTTTCGGCACAACTCGCCCTGCGTAATATTAGTATAACATACCGAAACCCTTTTGTCAATGCCAAAACCAAAAAAGATTTTAATATTTGCAATTTGATTTAGCCTACCGAAACGAACCAAGTCGATTTTTTTCGTTCGCTTTTTAACGGCAACCAATCATATCGGCGCAAACTTTTATAAAAGCCCAAACATTTATCGCAACCCGTCACCCACTAAAATCTTATATATCTCGGCGATATTACCGCCGCTTGCAAGCCAAGTTAACTTAATCGAAAACAAGTCGCAAGTAAACAAAATCACGCTAAACTTTGCCGATAACCGACCTATAGCGGCACTTTTTTCAGATATCGCCGCAAACAAAAAAACACTACCGATAGTGTTTTTTTGTCCTTCGGCGGTGCTTTTTATAATATTAGCGATATAAAAAAGTTGCACGTTTTAACTTGTTTTTTTGCAATTTCAAAAACCGATTCGGCAAGTAAATTTTAACCCTATCGGTAACAAATTGCCTTGGTGTTTTAAAAATGCTTTTATAGTTTTTATTGATTTTTTTCTTTGACGGGCTTACTTTTTTTGCGCTTACAAAATACGGTGTAAATCGTAACCCAAGAATACGCTTCTTTAACTTTTTTATAAGATTCTTTCGAAATAAGCCTTTTAATGAGGCAATATAGCAATACGACGATTATTCCGATAAGCATACCCGTAAGCGTACCCGAAAAATTAACGAAAACGTCGCTTATGGCAAAATACCGTCCCGGGGTACACGCTTGGAACATTTCGCACAGCGCCGCGCAAATAAAGGACAAGCCTACCGATATTACCACGCTATAGGTCGGGTTGGTAAGCAAAAACGCCGAACCCCATATTCCGAGCCCTAACAATGCAAACAATGAAAAATGCCCCAAAATCTTTCTTACGAAAGAATAAAAGTCCGAGTACAATATAACGTCGACGACCGTTTCGTCGGTAAGTTCGGGATTTAAAGTGCTTCGACAGCGCACCTTTATTTTACCGAAAAATTCGGCTTTAAGTTTGTTTCCGTCGACGATTTTACCGAAGCCGCTGACGACTTCCCACTCTACGTCCTCGGGGTAATCGGCGGGCTGACTTTCGGTAACAAGTTTCAACGTCGAATTGACTAAAATTTCATTTTTGGAAGTAATCTTTAACGAAGTCGGCGTTTGTTTCCACACCTCGATTTGAACGGTCTCGTTACAATCCCTATCGTAAAACGATGCGAAAGTAACGTTTGCGATTCCCCTGTCCTTCATCACGAGTTTGCCGTTTTCGACGGCGACGACCGAAGGGTTGTCCGACGTGACTTTAAAGGTGAAATCGGTAGTTTTCGGCTCGCACGACTCTATCAAATCGGTTGCGTCGAAAGTTTCGCCGCTTAAAAATTTTCCGCCGTTTACGGTAAGCACCGTAACCTTAACCATTTCGGCATTCGGCGCGATATTAACGGTAAAATCGCTTGTCTTTCCGTTTTCGAAAGTAGCACGCAAACGTGCCTCCCCTTCCTTAATAAAATAAGCGACGCCGTTTATGATATCGACGCGGCTTTCGTCGAGCGAGGAAAACTCCGCCACCCCCGAAAGCGTTTCGCCGCCGTTTATCGAAAAGCCCGATTTTAAGCCGACTTTTGCCGTTTTTTCAGCTAAACCGACCGTAGCGTCGCCGCTAAGCGGATTTTTGCCGTAAGACTTTACCGAAACTTCGCATTTTATAGGGTTTTCGCTGTCCGTCGAAACTGTGATTTTAGCGCTTCCTTTTTGTAAAAAGGTAACCGTGCCGCCATCGGAAACAGTCGCGACGGAACTATCCGACGAGGTAAACTTAAGCGGATATGTATTTGCGCCCTCGGGGTGAAATTTTACTTCGAGTTTGCAAGCGTCGCCGTTGTAACGATATTTAAATTCTCCTTTTTCCAAGGCGGCTGTAATGCGTTCGGGTTCGCCGCCTATAGTAGCGTCGTTAGTTTTTGTATCGGCAGTGCCGTCGTCTTTTCCGAAAATCGTAACGAGCATCCCCATAACCTTTGCCGTGTCCGACCCGCTTACGGCACCCGATATAAACGACGATAAAAACAAATAAATAAGAAGTATCGTCGTAAGATAGACCGCAACCGACGCAAGTTTGTTTAATCGTCTAAAATAAACGAGCTCGCCGCTTTTTTTGCGATTTTTGGCAATGCATTGTTCGGCGTCGTCGAAGTTTTTTCCTTCGTAAACGCCGTTTGTTTTTTTACTCTTTCCCATACTGCTTCCTCACGTTCTCTCCTTGGGGTATAATTATACCAATTTCGTGGCCTAAAAAGCAAGCGCTTTTACAAAAAAAGTTATGTTGAATTCGTGAAATTTTCGACATGATTTTTTATTGCAATCTTTCTGTAGCGCAAGCGAGTAAAACGCGCCGAAACAGACGAAAAAGACGCGCTTAGGGTTAATCGGCTTAGTTCTTTAACGGCTACCGACAAAAAATAAGAAAAAACCTTAGTCTTTTAGCAAAAAAACGTTGACATTGTTAATAAATAAGTTATAATATTTATATATAGATTCTTAAGAAGGTTGTAACCAATCTTTTTAAAAAGACATTTAACAAACCAAAACTTACTATTAAACGGGAGGATTGTATGAGAGTTATAACAATAAGTCGTGAATTCGGTAGCGGCGGCAGAGAACTCGGCAAAAGGCTTGCGGATATGCTCGGCATAGCCTATTACGACACCGAAATCATTACCGAAATCGCAAAGCAAACCAATTTAGACGAAAATTACGTTTCGACGATTTCGGAAAAGGGTATGCCGAGTTTCAATTTCCATTTCGGGCACACCTTCGGCACAACCATAAACCAAACGGCAATGGAAGTAGTCGTTGCTCAACACAAAGTAATAAAGGAACTTGCTAAAAAAGGCGATTGCGTTATCGTAGGACGTTGCGCCGACAAGATTTTACAAGACCAAAACCCTTTAAGAATCTTCGTCCATGCCGATATGGCTTACAAACTTAAACGCTGCCGCGAAAAAAATCTGCAAGACAGCGGACTTAGCGACAAACAGATGATAAGAAAAATAAAATCTATTGACAGCGGAAGAAAAAAGATGCACGAATTCGTTTCGGGCGGCGCGTGGGGCGATATGTGGGAATACGACCTTTGCATAAACACCACCGGCGTTACGATTAAAGAAATCACGCCGTGCGTTTTCGAGTACGCAAACGTGTGGTTCAAATGCAAAAACGATATATAGGATTAGACAGCCATTTTAATTACGGCAATTTATTCAGATTTGTTCTTTCCCCCATCTTAATGATGGTGTTTACCTCCATCTACGGCGTAGTCGACGGATTTTTTATATCCAACTTTGCCGAACCCACCGCAGAGGCTTGCAAAACCGCCTTTTCGGCGATAAACGTCATCATGCCCGTTACGATGATTTTGGGCGCGTTCGGCTTTATGATAGGTACGGGCGGCACGGCGATAGTATCTAAAACGCTCGGCGAAGGCGACAACGAAAAAGCAAACAATTATTTTTCCTTTTTAATTTACGCTACGATCGTTATCGGCATAGTCGTTTCGATAATCGCCATTATTTTTTTAAAAGACATCGCATATCTTTTGGGTATGGACGACGAAATGATGCCTTATGCGTTAACTTACGGAAGAATCGTAATAGCGTTTACTCCCCTGTTTATGCTTCAAAGCATGTTCCAATCCTTCTTCATCACGGCAGAAAGGCCGAAACTCGGCTTTAAAGCGACGTTAATCGCAGGTTGCACGAACATGGTTTTAGACGCGCTTTTCGTGTGGATTTTTAAGTGGGGCGTCGCGGGGGCAGCCGTAGCTACCGGTATATCCCAACTTGTAGGCGCGGTTATACCGATGGTGTATTTTACAAGCAAGCGTAACGACAGTTTGTTAAGACTCGGTAAAGGCGACTTTAACGGCAAAGTTTTGTTGGATACTTGCACCAACGGCGCGTCGGAACTCGTAAGCAATATATCGGGGTCTATAGTTTCGATTGTTTTCAACAAACAACTTATGCGCATCGCCGGTCAAGACGGCCCCGCGGCGTACGGCGTAATGATGTACGTCAATTTCATTTACGTAGCCATATTCATAGGTTACGCAATCGGCACGGCACCCGTCATAGGATATAATTACGGTGCTAAAAACAAAGCGGAACTTAAAAACATTTTTACAAAAAGTTTGAAAATCATGGCTGTTTTCGGCGTAATGATGTCGCTGCTTGCATTTGTTTTGGCAAAGCCGATATCGAAAATTTTCGTCGGATACGACGAAAATCTTTACAACATGACGGTAAACGCCTTTAAACTTTTCTGCTTCTCGTTCGTGTTTACGGGATTCGGCATCTTCGGTTCTTCGATGTTCACGGCGCTCGGTAACGGAGCCGTTTCTGCAATTATTTCCTTTTTAAGAACTTTAGTGTTCCAAATCGCATGCGTGCTTATATTGCCGATTTTTTGGGGAATAAACGGTGTTTGGCTTTCAATGCTGTTTGCCGAAATTTTATCAACCCTCGTTACGGTAATCTTCTGGATAACGAAACGCAAAAAGTACGGATACGTTTAACATAACTATATTAAAAAATACCACTATATTTAAGACGACGGTAAAAAAAGTACGGATGGAAAGGAATTTCCGCTCGTACTTTTTTGTTATTTATCGAAAAGTCCGCCTATAAGCCCGTTAACGGGCCTATAGGCGAACTTTTTAGGCTCTATGTCAAATGTTGGGGTGGGGTTTGTAAGCAAAAGAGGAAAATAGT
>CAYNYV010000026.1:0-21569 GCA_964401515.1 uncultured Christensenella sp. | reverse complement strand
ATACCTTTACCGATAAAAGCATATTAACCCTGTCGCATTTTTAGTTTACCACCTTTGCAGTCGCTTGTCAATATTTTTAAGTATTTTTATCGGATTATTCGAATAAAAATTTTCTTCAAACACCTACTAAAAACTATGCGACCGTTAAAAAGACCGAAGCAGGTTTATCGCAAACCTGCCTCGGCACATTTTTATCGTAAAAACTTATTTCTTAATGTTTTAGTCGATCGAAAATTATTTTTGTTTAGCCGCTTTGCTTATTAAAACAAGTAAATAAGAAGCAAAGCCGTGGTCAAGGCTGCCGTGCGGCAAACGATATTCCCACAGCGTATTGGTACCTTTTTGCATCGAACCGAAAAAGTCTGTGATTTCCGACGACAGGATGTCGTTTTTGCCGTTTTCGGACAACATCTTCATTCTTAAATACAATCCGATAAAAGCGTTGATTTCTTCCATATCTTCGGGCAATGCAGTTCTTTTCGAGAAGCAGTCGAACAAATAATCGCTAAACACGGCGTATTTACTTTCCGACAAGTCCATATTTCCGAAAAGCGCGGCGTAATACTGTGCGATTTCCGAACGGTCTTTTTGAAGAACGAGATTATTTTTGTCGTCGCGTACCGAATGGTCGAAAAACAGCCGTCCGTCAAAGGATTGGTTTATAACGGTTTTGCGGATTTCGTCGGCGCGGGTTTTATAAAAAGTTTCGCCGTAAAGTTTGTAAACGCTTTCCAAAACTTGCGCGTACAAAAAATTAGTAGGATAATTTACGTTTTTCGTCCAGTCGTTGGCTTTGCTCCATTCGACGAAGTTCCATGACGGAAGGTCTTCGAGCAAGCCGTCCTCGTTTTCGTATTTTTTATAAAAGCCGAGTAATCCGTCGATAAGCGGTTTAAACCTTTCCTTTTGCCAAAATCCCCTTCGAACGTTGGCGTATTCTTCTATTTCCAAGATAAGCCACATCGACCATTGCGGAATAAAAGCTTCGCTATCCTCGAGTTCCGACGGATAGCACATCGGCACCATGCCTTGGGGAATTTTTTCGTCGGGCGTACAAAGAACGTAATTTTCCAAAAAGTCGTCTTCTATATCGGTACGACCGAAAAGTTCGTACTCGGCGGCGGCGGTAAAATAACTGTCGCAAAGCCAGCCGGCGCGCTCCCTCGACGGACAATCGGTATAAATATCGACGGCGTTGTGCGCGAAAGTACGCATTGCCGCTTGGCAAACGCCCGCTAAATCGGGATTTTTAATTTCCGTCGTTTTGGCTTTAGATAAATCGCATTCGTAAGTTTTTACGCCGACAGACGAAAAAGTCACCTCTCCGCTTTTTACGAAAACGGCAAGCCGCCTAAAAGTATAAGGCTCGAAAGTAAGTTTTGCGTATTCTTTGCCGCCCTTTAACAAATATTCGACGGCATTGTTGACGTTCATCGACGTAAAGCAAAAATCGTCCGCTTCGAAGTTTTCGGTAAAAGCGATAATAATATCGGCGTCGGAATTACAAAAGGCTTTAAAGGATATAAAGCCCGCTTCGATCTCGCCGAAATCGAACATCGCGTATTGATTTTCTTTCAAGTTAAGCGGTAAACTTTTTTCGCCGTACTTTTTGAGTTGACTACAGCGCTGAACGAAAGCGCAAGGATTATAGGAAATTTCGTCATCGTCAAACCTTCCCCAGCGCTCGGAAATATCGTGCGACAGATATTTTTTTATAGGCTTTGTTTCGTCAAAAATAAAATCTCCGCCTAAAAGGCATTTATCGCAAAAAACGTCCTCGTACTTAGGATAAGGCGCGCGGCGGTTTAATATCGTCGGCGCGTTTTCGGCTTTTACGTAAGAACTAGCGGTTTTCGAATCGTTTTTTCTTAAATCCCAAACTTCGGCAAAATGTCTTTGATAAGAATACCGAGGAACTTTTTGAACTTTTTCGTTTGCGATGAAAAGTTCGAAATGTTCTCCCGTAAAATATTTGGCTTTGCCGTTTATCGCGATTTCGGCGATTAAAAAAGTATTTTGCAATACGTTAGATAAAGAACGGCAATTATACGAAGCGACGTAAATTTCGATTTCGTTATCCTCTTGTTTAAAACGATTTAAATCTAAAACGTCTTCGCGCGCGTAATTTTTCGCCGTACGCGCAGGCCCCGCCGCGACAAAATCGCCGTTTACGTAGACTTGATAAAAATCGGCGCACGCAATATGTAACACGGCATTTTTTAAGCTTTTGGTTTTTTGCTTGTAAACGTATAAAACGTTCTTTTCTTGAAGATTATTTGCAGGGACTACCGCGATTGCTTTTTCAAACATTGATTTTTCCTCCGTTAAGTCGATATGTTTTTTAATCGTTATAGATATTTTTTAATTTCTTCCGCGCTTATGCCCGATAAAGAAAGTTGTTCGTTTAGTCCTCCTTGAGGAACGAACTCGTCGGAAATAGCGAAAATTTTAAGTTTGCCTTTAAAATCGTGTTCCGATAAAAAGGTTGCGACCGAACTTCCGAATCCCCCTATTTTGGATCCGTCTTCAATCGTAACGAAATTACGCGCCGTACGAGAATTTAAAAAATCTTCGTCGAGAGGTTTTATCGAACGGCAGTTTACGACTTCGACGTCGCAACCGTCAGCCGCGCGCAGTGCAAGACTTACCGCACGCGCACCGCACGCCAAAACGCAGGTTTTTCCGTCAGATTGTTTTAAAACTTCCCATAAATCGTTTTCGGAAAACTTTTTTAACGTTTTCGTTTTTTCGACTTTACCCGTCGGATAGCGTATGGCGACGGGACCGTCTAATTTAGTTAAAGCGTAATCGAGCATAGTTTCGAGTTCGTCGCCGTCCTTCGGCGATAACACGGTCATATCGGGAATATGGGAAAGATAAGCAATATCGAAAACGCCTTGGTGGGTGTATCCGTCGGCAACCAGCCCCGCGTGATCTATTAAAAAAACGACGGGAAGTTTATTTAAACATACGTTTATTACCACTTGGTCGTAAGCCCTTTGCAAAAAGGTCGAATAAATGCAAACGACGGGTTTTAGCCCAGCCAAAGCAAGCGACGAAGCAAATGTTACGGCAAAATCTTCCGAAATCCCTACGTCGACAAAGTTGTCGGGAAATCTTTTTTTAACCGCGTCGACGCCTACGCCCAAACTCATACCGGCGACTATGGTTACTATCTTGTCGTCGACTTCGATTCGTTTAGATAAAAGTTCGCCCAAACTATCTGCAAAATCGTTCTGACCGACGGCAAAATTCTTATTAACGCCGTGATAAAGTTCGCTTTGCAGTTCGGCAGGTCGATAGCCCTTGCCTTTTATCGTTTTCAAATGCAAAAAACTCGGCTTAGGATTATTTTTGAAGGCGGTAAAATATTCGATAAGTCCTTGAATATCGTGCCCGTCGGAAATTTTCAAATACTCTAATCCCAAGTTGTCGAAATTCAAAGTATCGCTGAGCGGCGTGCCTTTTAAAACGGCGTTTTCGGCGTTATCGGCATACGCTTTTTCGTTAAAAAGCGGCGAAGCGTTTTCCGATATTGACATTCCGTTATCGTTTAGTATCGTCAAAAACTTGTTCGGTTTGTCTTTAGAGTAAGTTAAAGCCTCTAAAGTTTCGCCGTTACAAAAAGCGCCGTCGCCTACAAAGGTTATTACGAAATAGTTCTCGCCCTTTTTATCGCGCGCATACGCATAACCGAGCGCCGCCGCAAGCGCATCCCCTGCATGTCCCGACGAAAAACTGTCGTACTTGCTTTCGAAAACCAAAGGAAAGCCGCTTATACCGTCGAAATTTTTCAAGGTTTTAAACCTTTCCTTTCTGTCGGTAAGAATTTTATAGGCGTACGCTTGATGCCCTACGTCGAAAATTATTTTATCTTTTTCAAGGTCGAAAACGTATGCTAAAGCGATAATCGCTTCCACCGCACCCAACGAGGAGGCCAAATGCCCTCCGTTATTTTCGGTAACGGCGATTATTTCCGACCTTATTTCTTCGGCTAAAAGTTCAAGGCTTTTTATATCGAGTTTTTTAATATCGCTCGGTTTGTTAATTTCTTTTAAAATCGACATTTAATATTTCCAAAAAATTATTTTACGAAATTTTGTTCGGTATCCGCGTTTTTCGCTAAACGCCGTCAATGGTTATGGCTATGGCAATGTTCGTCACAGTCGCAATCGTCGTCGCAATCGCCTTTCGAAACGGCGCCTTCGATACCGTCGATTTTTATGGCGGCGTAATCGAGGTTCATGTTTTCTAAACACTTACCGCAGTTATCGCAAATTTTAGTGGGATCCAAATCGCAGAATTCGCATTCGCCGCAGCCTATGCAATCGCGATCGTACAAAACGCATTTTTCTTTCATAATATTTTCTCCGACAAAATTAATCAAAAGTTAGAACAAATGTTTGACAAAGCAAAAACTATGTGCTATCATATTTAAAAGAGGTGAATTATGAGTTACAACAAGAATCGCGAAGAAGACGTTTTAGAGTATATCTCGGATTACATTTCCAGAGAAGGTTACCCCCCCACCGTACGCGAAATTTGCCACGACGTCGGTTTTGCTTCCACGTCCACCGCACAATATTATCTTAAAAAATTGGAATACCGCGGCGACATATCTTTCGGCGGTGCCAAAAACCGCGCCATCGTTTTAAAGAATAAGCAAAAATCGAACGCCGTTTACGTTCCTTTAATCGGAACGGTCGCGGCGGGCACGCCTATTTTAGCCGTCGAAAACATCGAAGGTTATTATCCTTTACCCGAAGAATTCCACGGCATCGGCGACGTATTTATGCTTAACGTATCGGGTAGCAGTATGATTAACGCTGGCATTTACGACGGCGATAAAATCATCGTCGAAAAGACTTCAACGTGCAATCAAGGAGAGATCATAGTCGCCCTTGTGGACGATTCGGCAACGTGTAAACGCTTTTATAAACGTGACGGTAAAATTATTTTACACCCCGAAAACGACGCCCTTTCCGACATCGTTTTAGACGACGTCGCAATCATCGGCAGAGTTAAGGGCTTGGTCAGAAAATTCTGAAAAATCACGCTTAACATCAACGATTTTAAACATTTTTACGAGTTTCGTAATTTTGCGTTCGGCATCTTGTCGGGCGCTTTTTTATAAGTTTTTCAAAATCTCGGTTAAGGCTATTTTACCGTGCTCGTAAGTAAGTCCGCCTTGAATATACGCGTTGTACGGCGGACGAACGGGCGCGTCGGCGGAAAGTTCTATCGACGAGCCTTGCACGAAACAACCGGCTGCCATAATTACATCGTCGTCGTAACCGGGCATAGGACTCGGTACGGCAGTTACGAAACTGTCTATCGGCGAAACCCTTTGCACCGATTGGATAAAGGATACGAGTTTATTTTCGTCGTTAAACTTAACGGAGCGCGTAATATCGTACGGCATATTATATGCCGCGGGAATCGTTTCATAACCGATATCTTGCATCACGGCACCGATAAGCATACTGCATTTTAACGCTTGGTTTACCGTGTGCGGAGCAATAAACAAACCTTGATAGTAATATTGATACCCGGCGGGATTTGCGCCGACTTCGCCCGCGACGGTAACGCAAGTTAAGTTTGCTTCGACAAAGTCGATATATTTTTTATCGCCCGCAACGTATCCGCCGCACGGCGCTATTCCGCCGCCTATATTTTTAATAAGCGAACCCGCGATTAGGTTTGCGCCGACTTCGGTAGGTTCTAAATCCTCGACGAACTCGCCGTAACAATTATCTACGAAAACGCAGCCGTCAAAACCTTTGGTCGCTAAAAAGTCGCAAAGTTTTTTAATTTCGTAAACGGAAAGGCTTTCGCGCGATTCGTACCCCCTCGAACGTTGGATGTAAATCATCGACGGCATTTTTTTGCTTATATATTCATCGATTTTACAATAGTCAAACTTTCCATCGAACAAATTCACGCTATCGAACGCTACGCCTAAAGATTTCAAAGAAAATTTATCCCCGAAAATAACGCCGTTTAATGTATCGTAAGGCATTCCGCTTACCGACAAAACGCTGTCGCCGTTATTTAAAACCGACAAAAGCGCCAAAGATATGGCGTGCGTACCCGAAACTATGTTTTGCGACACGCAAGCGGCTTCCGTATTAAAAACGTCCGCGTAAACGCGTTTCAAATAGTCCCTTCCGTCGTCGTCGTAACCGTAGCCAGTCGTGGGGTTAAAGTGTCTTAACGCTATTTTATTTTTTTGAAAAGCCGATAATACTTTTTTCTGGCAACAAAGAGAGATTTCGTCAAGTTTTTTAAAACAAGGCTCCAACTTTTTTTCGGCGATTTCTATTAGATTTTCAATTTTGTAATTTTCCATAAATATAATCCTCGATATACTTATCGGCGTTTAAAGTAGAGCGCTCGACGTAAACCAAACCGTCAAGCCGCTTAAACCAAGTAATTTGCCGTTTTGCGTAACGACGCGTATTGCGTTTGACGGTTTCCCTTATTTCATCTTCGCTATAACCGTTAAAAAGCCCTTCGACGACTTCTTTATACCCTATGCCTTGCATAGATTGGTCTGAAGGTTTTACCCCCCTATTTAGCAAACCTTGAACTTCTGCAACAAGTCCGCTTTCAAACATCTTATCGACGCGTAAATTTATCCTTTCGTATAACTTTTCCCTGTCGTCTAAGTAGGAAAAGGCGTAAAACGGAACAATCGGCGTTTTTTCGTCGACTATTTCCGATTTTTTTTGTCCCGTCGTTTCGTAAATTTCCAAAGCGCGCACAATGCGCATTTTATCGTTTAAATGAAGAACTTCCGCGGTTTTTTCATCGACTTGTTTAAGCCTTTCGTATAAAACGCCGATGCCGTCGTGCTCGATTATTTCGTCGCATTTTTGACGGAACTCGTCGTTTTTGGGGCAGTTGCCGTAACTATAGTCATATAAAAGCGCGTCGACGTAATATCCCGTTCCGCCGCAGATTATAGGTATTTTACCTTCTTTAAGCAAAGAAAACATAATTTTTCTTGCCGCTTCTTTATATTCAGCAACGGAAAATTCCTCGTAAGGCTCGACGACGTCTATCATATGGTGGACGGCTTTTTTGCGTTCCTCGAAATCGGGTTTTGCGGCGCCGACGTCGAGTCCTTTGTAGACGGCTATCGAATCAGCCGAAATAATTTCGCCGTTTAAGCGGTTTGCAAGGTCTATCGCAAGTTTGGTTTTACCGCTACCCGTAGGTCCGCATATAACGACGGCAAAATTGTTTAAACTATCCGTTTGAACCATTTGTCTATTTCCGTTCTGCTTATTTTTACGGCTATCGGGCGACCGTGCGGACATTTTAGTCCCCAATTTTGACGTAAACTTTCCATTAAGCAATTAATTTCTTCAAGCGACAGTTTATCACCCGATTTTATTGCCGACTTACAAGCCTTTTGAGCAATAGTTTCCCTTACGACGGTAGGAATTTTTTCGTTTTTAAATCTTTCGTCCGTCAAAATATCCTTAAAAAAGGCGTTTAAATCTATCGAGGCAAGTTCAACGGGAACGCCGTATACTCTAAAAGTATTTTCTTGCAAAAACTCTATATCGAAGCCGACTTCCTTGAAAAGTTCGAGCATATCGAAGATAAGCGCGGCTTCTTCGTCGTTAGTGTTAAAAGTGTACGGGATAAGCAAAGACTGTTTAACGACTTCACGCGTTTTAACCAATTTGTAAAAGTTGTCGAACAAAATTCTTTCGTGGGCGGCGTGCTGGTCGATAATAATAAGTTCGTCGCCGCATTCGTTTATCAGATATGTCCCCAAGGCTTGCCCGATATACCTTACGGAAAATTCTTCTTCCAGTTCTTGTTGAACGGAATTTCTTTCCCTTTCGAGTTTTTGGATATATTCCTTATTAGCCTTGAATATATCGTCGGCTTCCTTGTCTTTTTCGGTTTGGAGATCTATATCCGACTTGTTTGCAAAATCTGCGCTTTTTCTTTCTCTTATATCGGAAAAAGGTTGTGCAGCGGGTTTTTGCATCGGCTTAAAATCATAATTGCCCGCGTAGGCGTCGCCGCTGTATTTGGTTCTGTCAAAGTTATAAGCGTCGGGATTACCGAGTTCAATCGGCGGTACGGACACCTTTTCATCGTATCTTACGTAACCCTTTACGTCCGACTCCTCGTTACGATCTTCCTTTTCGATAAAAGGCGCACTGTCGACTATGTCAAGCGCTTTCGCCGAACCTTCGAGAACTTTTGAAATAACGGAATAAACGCTTCCGTAAACTATTTGATTGTTGGCAAAACGGATTTCCGACTTCCTTGGATGAACGTTAACGTCGACGACGGACGGATCTATAGTAACGTTCAGCACGTAAAAAGGATACTGACGTTTCATAAGATAATCGGAATATGCGTTTTGCACCGCCATAGAGATCGTATTGTCGACAACGTATCTTCCGTTGACGATAATCGTTTGATAAGTGCGGTTTCCTTTATAGTAATTGGTATTACCTATAAAACCACGTATAAAAAGTCCGTTTTTATCGGTGCTTATTTCGTAACAGTTGTCTAAGGTTTCCTTTCCGTAAACGGTCAAAAGGGCGTCCTTTAAGCCGTCGCCGTAAGATTGCTTTTGCAAAATTCCGTCAACGTAATATTTTACCGCAATATAAGGATTTGACAAAATAAGTTTATCGACTAAGGAAGATATTTCTCTTTCTTCGCCCTTCGCGCTCTTTAAAAACTTAAGCCTTGCCGGAGTATTGAAAAATAACGAGCCTATCGTAACCGACGTACCCGTAACACCGCTGACTTCGTGAACTTCGCCGATAACGCCGCCGTCGCAAGTGATTTGGTAAGCTTCGCCGTTTTCAGTTTTGGAAACGATTTTCGCATAGGATACGGCGCCGATACTTGCCAAAGCCTCACCCCGAAATCCGAGCGTTTGAATAAAATCAAGGTCTTCGGCTTTTTCGACTTTGCTTGTGGCGTGCGGCAAAAAGGCTTTCTTTAAATCGTCTTTTTCCATTCCCGCACCGTCGTCTTGAACTAAAATTTCTTCCGTTCCGCCTTCGTCTATCGAAACGATTATGGATTTCGCGCCGGCGTCGACGGCGTTTTCAAAAAGTTCTTTCACGACCGAGGCAGGTCTTTCGACGACTTCGCCCGCAGATATTCTGTTAAAAACCTCTTTAGGTAAAACGTTAATTTTAGACATCTAATTGTTCCTTTAGATATGTTATAATTTCAAACGCTTTTAAGGGCGTTAAGTTGTTAAGGTCGATATCTTTTATGTATTTTTCGACGAAAGAAGGCTCTTTTGCTTCTTCAGCCTGCTTTGCGCTATCGAAATTTTTGGTAAGATCGTTTTTTTCGAGCAGTTTGAGAATTTTTTTAGCGCGCGACGTGACTTCTTCGGGTACACCTGCAAGCGAAGCGACTTCGACGCCGAAACTCTTATTTGCGCTGCCTTGAACTATTCTTCTTAAAAAGATAATCTGTCCGTTTATTTCTTTAACGGTGATTTTGAAGTTTTTAACGCCTTCTATTTTATTTTCGAGTTCGGTAAGTTCGTGATAGTGGGTTGCAAACAACGTTTTCGCTTTTATTACCGAACATATGTATTCGACGACCGCCCACGCAATCGAAAGCCCGTCGTAAGTACTCGTTCCCCTTCCTATTTCGTCCAAAATAAGTAAACTTTCCTTAGTGGCGTTGCGTATTATGTTGGCGACTTCCGCCATTTCCACCATAAATGTAGACTGATCCAAAATAAGGTTGTCGCTTGCGCCGACTCTCGTAAAAATCTTATCGACAAGAGGGATTTCGGCAGATTTTGCGGGGACGAAACACCCCGCGTGCGCCATTAAGACTATAAGCGCGACTTGGCGCATATAGGTACTTTTACCTGCCATATTAGGTCCCGTGATAATAGCCATACGCGTACTTTCGTTATCCAACAATGTGTCGTTAGGCACAAAAGAATCTTTTCCGCTTGCTTCGACCACCGGATGACGTCCGCCGACGATATTTAACTTTTCGCGAGCGTTTAACATGACGGGACGGACGTAATTGCGCTTTTTGGAAACCGTCGCGAAAGAAGTTAAAACGTCGAGCATCGACAAACACTTGGCGCATTTGAGTAGTTCGGGGATTCTTTGCGCGAGCAGATTTTTTAATTTTAAGAAAATCTCGTTTTCTATTTTGATGATGTTTTCGGTACTCGATAAAATTTCTTCTTCGAACTTTTTAAGTTCTTCGGTTATATACCTTTCCGCGCCGACAAGCGTTTGTTTGCGAATATACGTGTACGGAACCATTCCGACGAAAGATTTGGTTACTTCGATATAAAAACCGAAAACTTTGTTATACCCTATCTTCAGATTTTTAATGCCCGTGGCTTCTCTTTCGCGCGCCTCCATTTCCTTCAAAATGGCTTGCCCGTTGTTTTTGACCGCACGGAAATGGTCGAGCTTTTCGTCAAACCCGTCCCTTATAAATCCGCCGTCTTTGGTAAAAGCGGGAATATCTTTATCGACTATCATGGAGTTTATAAGTTCGGTAAGATCGTCGAAATCGCCGAGGTTTGCCGAAATATCTTTTATGATAGCAGAAGGCATTCCGCTTAATTGGAATTTTATAACGGGTATTAACGATAACGTATCGCAAATAGCCCTGCAATCGCGCGGATTGACGATGTTGTTGGATATTCTGCCGCAAAGCCTTTCTAAGTCTTTAATGCTTCTTAGCGAATCGCTAAGGGCTTCGCGTCCCATATTATCTTTAACGATATCTTCAACGCCGTCAAGGCGGTAATTTATCTTATCTATATCGTGCGGCGGCGAAGTTAAAACTTCTTTTAGTTTTCTCGCCCCGCCCGAAGTCTTCGTGTAGTCGAGAGCCCACAATAAAGTACCGTAAGTTTTTCCGTCACGCATAGATTTAGTTACTTCGAGATTGCGTTGAGCACTCGAATCGAGCAGCAAAACCTTGCCGTCGTCGAAATAACTGAGATTTTTTATATTGACAAGGGCGTGCATTTGCGTTTCTTTTAAATAAGAAATCAACGCGCCCGACGATTGAACGGCGTAAGGTTTGTCGTTCGGTACGAAACCGTCGAGCGTATGAACGCCGAATTGTTCCGTCAAACAGTTTTTAGATGCGGTCGCACCGTACGCCTGATCCTTATAAAGTGAAAATTTGACAAGGGAAGATTTCGTGCCTTCGGAAAAGTTTTTATAAATTTCATACCCTTTCGTGTTGCAAATAATTTCCGACGGATTGATGCGGTAAAGGGCGTCCAAAAGTTTTTCGTCGGACTCTACTTGCTGACAATAAAATTCCCCCGTAGTTATATCCGCCCACGAAATAGCCGAGCCTTCGCCGACAAAGACCGAACATATAAAGTTATTGCTTTTATCGTCAACCAAACCGTCTTCGATTATCGTTCCGCCCGAAACAACGCGAATAACGTCCCTTTCGACCAAACCTTTTTGAGCGCCCGGTTCGGTTAACTGCTCGCATATAGCGACTTTTTTACCCAAAGCGACTAATTTTGCTATGTAATTATCCGCCGCGTGGTAAGGTATGCCGCACATAGGCGCGCGCTCGTCTTGTCCGCAGTCGCGCCCCGTCAAAGTCAGTTCGAGAAGTTTAGATACCTCTATCGCATCGTCGAAAAACATTTCGTAAAAATCGCCCAATCTGTAAAAAACAACGCAATCGCTATATCTGTCTTTTACCGATAAATAATGCTTCATCATATCGGACATTTGTTTTTCTTTAGCCATTTTTCACCTATTATTATTTATTCTTGCGGTTATAGCCGTTTTCGCTTTAGTCCCGACAGCCGATAACCTTTTGTTAGAAAATTTCTATCTTTAGCACGTTTTGACGACTGCCGATTTTAACGACTTTCGACGAAATTCGAAAAAATTTACAATTTAAAAAGAATTACGTTAAATCGCCGTACAAAGATATGCCGTTTGCGCTTGTTATTTTTATATCGCAGAATTCGCCGACGAGATTAGTCGGGCTTGTAAAGTAACCCATTCTTCCGTACTCGTCGCGCCCCATGTACATCTGTTTTTTCTTGTCGAAATCTTCGCAAAGGACGGTAACGGTTTTTCCTAAATATTCTTGCGAATACTTACGCGTTTGTTCGTTCGTTAACTCTACTAAGCGCATAATTCTGTCCTTTTTAACGTCTTCGGAAACTTGCCCGTCCATTTTGTCGGCAGGCGTTCCTTTGCGCCGCGAATAAACGAACGTAAAACAAGATGAAAAGCCTACCGTTTTCACAAGGTTTTCGGTATCGAGAAAATCTTCTTCCGTTTCGGTCGGAAAGCCTATCATGATATCTGTCGTTATGGCGCAATCGGGCATGTATTTTCTAATCAAAGCAACCTTTTCGAGATAATCCTTCGAGGTATAGCGACGGTTCATAAGTTTTAATATTCTGTCGCTTCCCGCTTGTACGGGTAAATGTATCGAATGACAGCAATGCGGGTTTTCGGAAACGGCTTTTACTAAATCTTCGTTTAAGTCCTTTGGATGATTGGTCATAAAGCGCAATCTGAAATCGCCGCGGACTTCCTTTAAAAGATTTATAAGAGCGGCAAAATTTACGCCGTCGCCTAAATCTTTTCCGTAGGAATTTACGTTTTGACCTAAAAGAGTTATTTCCTTATAGCCGAGAAGAACGAGTTTTTGAACTTCGGAAAACACGGCTTCCATAGAGCGGCTTCTTTCCCTACCGCGGACGTAAGGTACTATGCAGTAAGTACAGAAATTATTACAGCCTTGCATAATGTTAACCCAAGCGTTAGGATAACTCGTTCTGAAAGGCGTCGTACCTTCGTAAATTTTACCGTTATCGTCTACGACTTTAAAAACCTTCTTTTTGGTCGAAAGGCGTTCGTCCAAATAATCGCCGAAAAGTTCAAGGTTATGGGTGCCGAAAACTATATCGACGAAAGGATAACTTTCCTTAATCTTTTCCGTCACTCCCGCTTGCTGAGTCATACAGCCGCCTATCGCGATTATTAAAGAAGGCTTTTTCTTTTTCAAATACTTAAGCGCACCGAGATTACCGAGTGCGTGTTGCTCGGCATTTTCCCTTATGCAGCAAGTGTTAAAAACGATAACGTCGGCTTGTTCGTTATCTTCCGTCGGAAAATATCCGCGCGCATTGAGTATGCCCGCAAGTTTTTCCGACTCGTGCAAATTCATTTGACATCCGTATGTAATAACTTTAAAAAATTTCATAGCAAAACTTATTATATAACAAAACTAAATATTTAGCAAATATTTATCGCCGATATCCCGACGATTTATTTTTTTATTTATTTTGCAAATAATACCTTTTATGAAAAGATTTTTGCGCTTTTTGCTTATCGTATCGCTTGTTTTCATCTTTCTTTTTACAACCGCCGTTTTAATAATTTTTTTAACTCCCCCAAAAATAGAATTTGACTCAAAAAAGTTGATTAAATCAAGTGATTTTATAGATTTTTATGACGATAATAATTTACCTGTTTTTGCAAAAAACGAGCAGAATTTTATGGGAGAAGAAGAGTTTTCTTCACTTGTAAAAAACGCCTTTATCGCAGTGGAAGATAAAAATTTTTACCGCCATAAAGGCATTGACGTAAAAAGAATTTTTAAAGCGGGGCTTGTTAATTTGAAAAATTTTTCCTTTAAACAGGGGGCTTCGACGATAAGTCAACAACTTATAAAAAACACTCATCTGTGCAGCGAAAAAACTTTACAAAGAAAAATTACCGAAATAAAACTGACTAAAATACTCGAGAAAAATTATTCCAAAAACCAAATTATAACGATGTACTTAAACACCATTTATTTCGGCGAAAACGCTTTCGGTATAACTAATGCTTCAAAAAAATACTTTAACGCCTTGCCTAACGATTTAACCGTCAGCCAAGTGGCGACGCTTGCAGGGATAATTTCGGCGCCGTCAAAACTTAATCCGCGCGTAAATCTTGACGCTTGTTTGAAAAAGAGAAACGTCGTAATTAACAAAATGGCGGAACAAGGATATATTTCCGAACAAGAAAAAACCGACGCTTTAAAGGAAAAAATACTTTTAACCGAACCCCAAACGGACGTTAAAAAACCATATATCGACGCTTGCTTAAAAGAACTTGAGGAAATTCAAGGGCTTTCCCCCTACATTCTAAAAGATTGCAAAGTTTTAACATACTATAATCCGTCATTACAAGCACAATTATTAAACAACGAAAATTCTTACGGTTATCAAGCGGTAGTGGTTGACAATCAAAAACACGCCGTGAACGCTTATTATTCGACTGTCGGTGAAATTCAGCGCGAAATCGCTTCGTGTGCTAAGCCTTTATACGTCTATGCGCCGGCAATCGAAGAAAATTTTATTACCGAATACACTAAGATCGTCGATGAAAAAGTGGATTTTAACGGGTACACCCCTAAAAATTACGGCAATAAATATTACGGCGAAGTATCCGTAAAAGAAGCCCTTATAAAAAGCCTTAACATACCGTCTATTAAAATACTCGATTCTATAGGCGTTAATGCGGCTAAAAAATACGCCGAAAGATTGGGCATTACCGTTAAAAACGAAGGACTTAGCTTGGCGCTCGGCAACACGGGCGCGGGGATAAAATTAAAAGACCTTGCGGCGGCGTATACGACTTTTCCTAACGACGGAAAGTACTCCCCCGTCCGTTTTATTAAAAAAATCGTCACAAACAAGGGAAAGACGATTTACGCAGCAAAAGAGCAAGGCGAAAAAGTTTTTTCACCCTCAACCGCTTCAACGATTACGCGTATGCTCATAGAATGTTCAAAATCCGGTACGGCGAAAAAACTTTGTTATCTACCTTTCGACGTAGCGGCTAAAACGGGAACGAATGGCAACAGTAGCGGCAATACCGACTGTTTTTCGGTCGGGTACACGCTAAATCACACGGCAGCGGTATGGATAGGAAGTAAAAACGACACACCTCTTTCCTTAGACCAAACCGGCGCAAACGCCCCCACCTATATTTTAGGTAAAATATTTGAAAGTCTGTATGAAAAAAGGCAACCGGAACCCTTTAAGTTTAACGGTTTGAAAGAAGTCTACGTAGATAAAATTTCTTACGATAAGCGCGGCGAATTGCTTTTAGCCGACGAAAACTCGCCCGAAAATTACAAAGAAAAAATGTTTTTGAAAGAAGAATTCCCCTTATCCGCAAGCGAAAGATTTTCTAAATTCGACGATTTCGACGTTAATGCTCAACTTACAGATAACGTCGTTAAGTTCGATTTCGACATACCGGAATACGTCACCGTAACCCTTTACAAAATTTCCAACGGTAAAAAAACGCCTGTTTTAGGGAGTTTTTGTCACTTTGAAGATAACCTTACAGATAGCGGAACATACGAATATTACGCAATTTACAAATTGAACGGATTAAAAGCCGTCGAAAGTCCGCCCGTGAAATTAAAAAGCGTCAATATAGCCAGAGGTAACGGCGATTTAGATACAATCCCTCGCGATTGGTGGCGCGATAATTAGAACGTTCTAAAACGTTCGCCATTGCTGCAATTTCCGACGTTAAGTATAACAACCGACTTTAATCGAGTAGGAGTCTACTCATTAAGTGAGTAGCCGACCTATTTCGCCACCGTGCATACCGTTCGATACACGGCGGTTCAATCATAAATAGTACAGACACTTAGGCGCTTCGGATATATGGATATATCATAGTATCCCCTGCGTGCAAGTCTTTCGTTTGTTACGGTATGATGTAATATTTCGCTTCTGACAACTGCTAGGTAGCCTTTTCGAGTGTTTCCGTTTCGGCATGCCATCCATTCGGGTATTCTTAATTTTTTTAGGTTCCCAACCCTTGTTCTCGGCTTCTTTCACTGCTTCCAAATATACATTCGTATTCTGCGGCGTAACCACTCGTTCCGCCCTCCCTATCGCTTTTGTTTGACAAATTATAGGATATTTTGTATCATTTATATATGATTTATTTTATTAGGCACGGGCAGACCGATTGGAACTATAAAAAACTTATGCAAGGGCAGACGGATATTCCTCTTAACGAAAAAGGAAAGTCGCAAGCGCTCGAGATGGCTAAAACTTTAAAAGGCGTTGCTTTCGACGCAGTATTTTGCTCACCCCTATCGCGCGCGTTAGAAACTTGCAAAGCTGTGATAGGAGAAAGTGAAATTATCGTCGACGAGCGCCTTATCGAGCGTAATTTCGGCGAATACGAAGGAAAGTCTTTACAAGTTATGGTAGACAAAGGGTTTTGGAAGGAAACGGGACTTCAAACGCTTAGAAACGGTGAATCTTTATCCGATGTAATCAGCCGTGTTTATTGTTTTTTAGATGAAATAACTAAAAATTATCCCGCTAAAAACGTTCTAATCGTTGCGCACGGCGGTATCGGCATGGTCGTGCAAAGTTATTTTTTAGGTAAACCCGAAGACGGCGATTATTTTAATTACATCGTACGTAATTGCGAAGTGTTAACTTTCCGAAACTAATTTTTTTAATAAAGTTTTTCGAATATATAAAAGCTTGAAAAAAGCCTTCTTTATGCTATAATGAACTCATCGACAAATTGCAATTTGAGGCGAAAAATCGTTATGAAAAATCTTAAAGAAACCATCGGGTGAAATCTTCGAAAGATTCTTTAAATGAAATTAAATCGTCCTAAAAAAACCTTGCGAAGCAAGACATCGCTGCGAAGCAATTTCACCTGCGTAAGTATATATAACCCGTCCAAAGGACGGATTTAACAGAAGGGGCTGCCGCTTAACGCGACAGCCCCTTCTGTTTGCAAAAACGTAAATTTACAATTTGGACTTTACGTATGAAAAAACTTTTCTTAGGGGGATAAACAATGCGGTTACAGATATCGCCGTGCAAATTACTTGCGGTATCATAAACGGTAAGGACGCTTTAAAGTAAAGCATTGTCGATTTTTTGCCATAACCTAACCAAAGCGGCGTTAGTATATTGTCTATCATCGTAAAACACACCGTGCATATGCAAGCGATTACGACGATAAGCGGCAACGTTTTTAAGGGATTTTTTATAAATCTTCCCATTAGCCCGAAGCAAGCCGTCAAAAGATTGAAATATATTATATAAAGCGCGAATACGGTCGGATAAAACCCGAAAATAATCTGCCTTAAAAAGGTAAAAGCCGTAGCGGCAATCATTCCCCTAATCGGTCCCATCACAAAAGCGTAAGTAACAAACAGTACGGTTACGAGTTCCACGCCCGGAACCATCGACAAAACGGCTTGTATCGCTATCGTAAGCGAAACGAACACGGCAAGATAGGCGCATTCTTTAGCCGAATGCGCCACTAAATTTTTTTTTGAATTTTCTTGCCTGATTTGTTCCATTTTACTTAAATACGATTTTAACGATTGCACCGTTTTTGCGGTTTTACCAAGTGTATGCGTAAGATTCGTATACCCAAACGTAAGTTTCGCCTTCTTTTACGGTTAAGGAACTCGCGCCGACGGACGACAAATAATAGGTTACCCCGTCTATTGCGGTCGTGGTTTCTTCTATCGCTATTTCCTTATCCGAAGTATAAAGCATCCAGGAAGAACCTTTCGAAGAGTTAGCCGTGGATTCGGTGACGACGTTTTCTTTGCCGTTAATCGACTTTATAAACGCGCCGTAGCCGCTGTCTTCAGACACGTAATCGAGTTTGCCGTTGTCTTTTAAACAGTTTAACGCGTCGAAAGCGTTTGCCTTGCCGTCAGTCTTAGTAACCGTCATAACGACTGCGGTTTCGGTTAAGGAATCGAGTTTTACGGTAACTTCGCCGCTTGTGTAGCCGCTCGTATAACCGCACGCCGTAAGACAAACTGCGTAAAAAATTACCGCTAAAAGTAAAGTGGTGATTTGTAAAAATTTGCGTTTCATTGTTGAACGCCTCCTTTAAATTATTTTTTTAATATTATCGTTAATTGAGAAGAAAGTAAAACACCATCTCATCCGTCACTGCGTGATATCTTTTCATCGACGGGAAGGCTTTGGTCGCGGCGGGATAATTTGTAAGCGGTTTTTCGGCGTTTGGCGCGTATGCGTTTAGACAACGCTTTTTCGGCGTGACCGTCGTCGCGACAAGGTTTTATTTCGGCAGCCTCCAAAGCGCGCGGAAAGGGACCTAAAAAGGCTTTTATGTAGGAAACCTCCTCATCGGTAAAGTCGGAGCGTTTAGGGTATCTACACTCCCCCGCGGCAGCGATTTCGACGTATTTGTTTTTAAGCAGCGAAATGCAAGTTTCGCGAGTATAATTTTTCTTCTCCATAAAACTCCGACAAAAACAAAAATGCTTTTTCATCCGTTAAGGACAAAAAAGCACCATATAATTCGCAACAGAAAAGCCGAGGCAAATTGCCTCGCAGACGAAAAACGGTCGCACTTTTCATGTCCAAAAATGCCAAACGACAAAAGTCGTACCAAACGCAATTGTTCGACGAGTATTCCGACTTATAACGAATTACATCGTTAATCACGGTAATGACGGTTGCGACGGATTTACACCGAACTTCCCTCTTATTCGCGAAAGCGAAGCCGAACTGCAAAAAATATTAAGTTGTAAAAAACTTTTTTATATTTAGATTGTAACAATTTTTATCGGCTATGTCAATCAAACTGCGACTATAGCCGATAAATTGCAAAGTGTTTTGAAAAATATCTTTACAATGTTACAACGTTTCGCTGTAAGTAAAAGCTTCCCACGGAATATTGACGGGCATGTCTTTCGTAAGAATTTCGTCGATATGCATCAGTAACGGAAAATCTTTTAAATCCAAAACACCTTTTTCGGCGCTGATTTTAACGGCACGCGCGACGCGCTTTGCAACGACTAAAGATTCTAAAGTTACGCCTTTTAATTCTTCTTGTGCCTCGGTCGCGGTAAGCCCCTTACCTATCAAAATACCGACAAGACGGGTTCTTCCGCCGTAAACGGTAACGTAAAGGTCGCCGAGTCCTACTTTCAAGTTGTGGAGCGACAAAGCGTTTTGGAATTCCAAAAGTTTGTACATTTCTTCCGTGCTTTGACCGAAAATCGCCGCTTGAGAGTTAAAATGCAAATCGCTGTTCTCTCCGAAGGCTTTCTTGTTAAGCCCTATCGTAAGCGCAATACCGAGCGCATAGCCGTTCTTTAACGCCACGGCGCTTTCAACCCCCGTGATGTCGTTGGTAATACTGATATGATAGTAATCGGTCGTCATGAGCGATTTAAGGGTTTCAAGCGACTTCATATCGGCACCGCAATAGGAAACTTCGGTTTGGTCGTGAGCAACGAGTTCATAACTCGTGCAAGGACCGCCGACTGCGCATAAAAAGACCTTTTTGCCTATCTCGTCAAGTTTTTTCTGCCAAAAAGCGGGATAGGTAATAAGCCTACCGTCGGGAAGATCTATAAGACCTTTTGTTACCGTCAAAACTATTACGTTTTCGGGTAAAATAGGAAGGATTTTTTCGGCAAACCAATCGACGCCGAAACTGCTTACGCCGCCTATTACGACGTCGGCACCGTTTAAAGCTTCTTCAACGTCTTCGATTTGGTAATATTTTACTCCGTCGGGGAAATCTTTTTCGAGTTTGGGATGTCTGTTCGTTTTTTTCGAGCAGTCTATAATCTCTCTGTCCAAATGGGTGCCTACAAGACGAACCTCGTTACCGTTTTCTCTTGCGGGGAAAGCGAGCGCGGAACCCATCATTCCCGAACCTACTATAGTGATAATAGCCATTTTTTCACCTCTTAAATTATTTTATAAATAAGTACTAAACCTTAAACTTTATCTTGATAACGTTCGGCGGTGATTATTCCGTCGTTAACGTTTAGTTTGCAAATTCTTGCCGTTCTACATTCGTTATAAACTTTATCGTTTCTTTTACCCCAATCACGACCGTGATATACGGCGTAAAATTCCCCGTTATGCTCGATAACGCTGTTGTGCCCCGTGCCTTCTTCGAAGTCGTTTTTGGCAAGTAACGGACTGTAAACGTCGTCCGACGGATATTTGTTAAATTTTATTTTGGTCAAGTCGTTTTCCGATGTATGAGCGCACGCATAACCTACGAAATAATACTCGCTTTCATATGCGTTTCCGCTATATAACAGATAGTGCCAATCGCCTTTTCTGAAATAAAACGCGCCTTCTATCGTATACCAGTCGTTACCGCTTCCGAAGCGATTACGTTCGCGAAGTTCTTCATCCAAAGTCGGACGAAGAACCGAAACGGGCTTACCTTCGGGGGTATAAGGATCCAAAAGTCTGTCTACGACTATATAGGTCCCGCCCATTTTAGACTCGTAATCGTTTACCGAACAGAACAAAAACAATCCGACTTCGTTTTGAACTATATGCGAATCTATCGAGAAAGGTTCCAAAAGTTGTTTTGCGTTTTCGAAAGGACCTTCGGGCTTTTTTGCCGTCATTACGAACATCGCTTGCTCGTGCGCGTCGGTAGAATTTTCAGGCTGACAGGAAACGTACATATAGTAAAGGTCGCCTATCTTCGCTATGGACGGCGCCCAATAATTTTTTCTGCCTTCCACCGCACCGACGAAGCCTAAATATTCGTATCCGCCGAAAAGATTGTCCGAACGGTATAGATTAACCCCTTTACCGCCCGTAGCGTAAATGTAAAACTTGCCTTCGGCTTCGAAAATATAAGGATCGGGCTGAGAATAATCAGCCAATTTTTTATCTAAAATAAGTTTCATTTTTACTTACCGTTCGTACGAAAATATTATATCATAAATTAAGTAAAAGTAAACAAGAATTGCCTTGTTTTTCTTAAAAAGTTAAATTGTTTTAACTGCGTTTTATCGCGGTTTCAATAAAAAACGAAAAGGATAATACAAAAATCTATCCTTAAACGAGACACTAAACGCCCTTTTTGCAAATTACACTTCTAAGTTGGCAAGCATAAATAAGCCTTGTAAAAAATAGCCGACGGCGTTAAAAAGTCTTGTCTTGTCTTTAACGAAAGTTTGCATCCATAATGTTTTTTCTTCGAAATACAAACCGAATGCATTGCAGATTTTATCGATTCTTTCCTTGTAATCGTCTACGGGAAAATCGAAGACTTCCCAATAATCGGTTAAAACGTGACAATCGGAAAGAACGAACCCGTTTTCGTTTGCCGATATATGTAGCGCAATGCTTTCGTCATACTTAGGAAAAAAAAACGGTATGGATATTATTTGAAAGTTTTGCTCGTCGCGTACCCCGACTTCATTTATAAAAGACTCGTATAAATCTTTAAATTCACTCATAAATACCACCTTAAAGCTATCATCGAACAGTCAACGTATTAAGTTTTAACAAAATTTAGGCACAAAAATCGACGTTAGCCAAAAATTAATTCGTGCATAGTTGCGTACTAATTTATTTTACTCGGAAAATCACTTTTCGTCAAGAAGATTATGCGCGTAGAGATAAAGATTTACAATAGGTTTACAAAAAAACAAAAAGATAAAAATTTATTTGCTTGTTAAAAGAGAGTGTAAAATAAAGTGTGTAAGTAAAAAAATAAGGCTTACACACTTTTCCT
>CAYNYV010000025.1:0-21606 GCA_964401515.1 uncultured Christensenella sp. | reverse complement strand
TGCTCAACTTTTTTTATAGCTTTTTTCCGACACCCCAACATTTATTTTAGAACCATTTTTTTTATTGCCTTTTTTATGTTTATATGTTGTTTAGTTTTTTATAAAAACTTACAAACGGTGTTAAAATTCAATTGTTTTTAAGTCGGCGGTTGAAAAGTCGTCGATTATTTTATCGGCAAGGTCGGTAAAATAAGTTTGCAAACCTATGACCTTCATATTTGCCGCTTTGCCGCCTTTTAATCCGTTAATTGAATCTTCGAAGACGACGCAACTACGGGGCTCAACGCCCAAAAGACGGGCTGTGTGTAAAAATATATCGGGTTGCGGTTTATTAGGTAGTTTTGCTTCGCCGTCCACGAAAACGTCGAAATAATCGAAAATTTCGAAACGTTTGGCAACTACGTGCGCTGCGGCGCTCGACGACGCTACGGCGGTGAAAATGCCGTTATTTTTCAATAGGTTTATAAAGTCTATCGCTCCTTTCATAACGTCGTTTTCATTGAGTTTTTCGATTGACTTTAAAATTTCTTCGGCGCGCATATCGTAATACTTTTTATAAAGTTCGTCGGTAACTGTGAACCCCGCCTTTTTTAAAAGATAGGGGATAACGACTTGCCTCCCCGCGCTTTTTAGCGGAAGGTATTCTTCGTAAGACAAGTCGGTTCCCATATTTAGGGCGATTTTTTGCCAAGCCTCGTGGTGATACTTTTCGCTATCTATAAGCGTTCCGTCAAAATCAAAAATGCAAGCTTTTATCAACATATTTATTCCTTAATAAGCGGTAGTTTTTAAGTTATGAAAAACGGGCTTTCGCAAAAAAAAGTTGCGTTAGCCCGTTTATTAACGAAAGTTTTAAAGATTAGTCTTCGTCTTTAAAGGTGTCTTCAAGATACTTGTCGTAAGTTTCTTTATCGGCGTCGGTCATTTTACCGAGTCTTCTCTTTGCGAAGTTAACAAGGTTATCCTTATCGGTGAAGTCGTAAAGTTTAAGTTCGGCTTCTTCCGCTTCTTCGTCAAGCCCCGTTTTAACTTTTACGGCGTAAATGTAATCGCCGAAAGGTTCGGTGTCGAGCGCGGCTAAAATGTATTCTCCGATGAATTCGGGTTTATAGAAGGTCGAAGAAGTCTTTAACGAAACGTAGGTAAGTTGTTCGACTTTGCAGTTTCCTTCCAACAAATCTTTAACGTTAACCCTGTAATAATAGTTGGATTCGTCGGTCATGTAAACATAATCTTCGGTGTAGGAACTTACCGTAAGGGAAGAAAGTTCGTTAACGGTTTTTTTATCGTTAACAAGGTAAGTCGTGCCGTAGTTGTTTACGTTGTCTTTTTGAGTATAGTCGTATTTGATAAAGCCGTTCGTGGTATCGAAATAAATGATGGTTTCGGGGGCTTTAAAGAAAGACGTCGTTGCAAAAATCGTGGAAGCGTCGGGAACGGCGTCGCTTAAAAGAATGTTGTTTTCGCCGCTAAACGCGCCATCTTTCGAAGCGTAATAAAGTACCGTTGTCGTTACCGTCGTGTCAACGTAAGTTTTCGAGTAGTAAACGTTTGCGCCGGTGTCTTTTATAAGACTGAAAGTTGCGCCTTGAGTACCGTCGTTACCGCTTAATACGATAGATTCTTTTTCATTGTGTTCTTTGGTAAAATCGAACTTAACTATGTTTTGGAAAGATTCGTCTTCGTCTAAAACTTCGTTATGCGCGGTTGCTACATAGTAACAATAAGTTTTAGCGATATTGTCGGAGAAAACGTAGTTTTGTACCGTACCGCTCGTTGCGACTAAGGTGTTCTTCTTGGTAGCGTCGTAAGATTTTAAAACGCTGTTTCCGTCGTCGTCGGTTGTGGAGAGTACAAGGTAAACCGAATCGCCGCTTTGAACGTATCTGAAATCTGTCGTAAGGTTAGATACCGTCGTGATTTCGGTAGTGTTCGTTCCGTCGAGTTTTGTTCTTGCGTAAATCAAAGAACCGTTTTGAACCGCGCCCGTTTTATCCTTTGCCGTGTTGGGCGTGGTGTAGTAAACGTAGTCGCCGTAAATATAGAAACCGTTGTTGCCTTCGGAAGCGTTCGTAAATACAAGTTTGGGTAAAACTACTTCGCAAGTGGGGTTATCGTTCCCGAGGTCGGAAAGTTTTGTACGTAAAAGCGCGCCTTTTATGGGTGTGCCGAGGGTGTTGTCGGCAGTGTTTTCTTCAACGCCGTTTATAAAATAAACGTAATCGCCTTTAACTACGGCAAAACCGCCGTTAGAGGACACTTCGCCCGCGTAATCTTTTACGGTGGACTTCCAGCTGCCCGTACAAGCGGCAAGAGACAGCGCAACGCCGAGGGCGAGAATCAAACATAAAAACTTTTTCATCTATTACTCCTTTATAGCCGTCTAATGCGAATTTTTGCGCGACGGCGGTAATATAATTATACCAAACGATTTTTAGTAAGGTAGTCCGCGTGTTTTACGCGCCTAAGTATTTTGCGCGGGGCGAACTTAACCCTTTTTTAGTCGGTACTGATAATTATATACTAAAAAAATAAAATAATCAATAAAATAAAGGGGTTTTTTCACTTAATTTAGGCAAAATTATTCTAAAATGACGAGAAAAAGTTTAAAGACACTCTTATATGACGCTTTCAGTCGGATAAAATCATTTTTTTCGACGAGAAAAATATGAAATTTAGGCGTTTCGGATTTTTTTAAAAGCGTATACGATAAATACGTTTTCGTCGCTCGACGTTTTAAGCGCCGTGTTTTACGGCTGGCAAGGATTTTGATATTTCGGTAAATATATATGGCAAACAATGATTTTTTTAATTTATTGACAAAACTTTCCGAGGCTATTTTATCAAAGCCTAAAAATAGAGAAAAATCGGGCAATAAGCCTGTTAACGCCTCGTTTACACCGTCTTACGGCGGCGACTTTTCTTCAAAAAGTCCTAACAGAGTTTCACCTAAACAAAGCGTCGTCGAGATGTTGCGCCGTCACGACGAAATTTCGAGAAAGATAGACCTTGAAGAAAAAAAGGGTGAATGATTCTTGCTTGATTGTCATTATTTGACAAAGAAAGCGTTATTTTTTAATTTAAAAAAAGGTAGAATGCTTTTAAGCGTAGTCGCTTTTTAGGTATTCCGTTTGTTTTTTAGTAGCGCCGAGCAATTATAGTTAAAAAAATATCGACATTAAAAATTTTATAAAGGAAATGTATGGAATACAAGCGGCTTATAAAAATAGAAAATTTAAATGGCGATACGGTTGCCGTTTTGCGCATAAAAGGAAGTGGCGATTATTGCGAATATAATTTTTCCTTTGTAGAAAGTCAATTTAAAAACGCCGATTACGTAGCGGCGGCAAACGGAGTTTTTATCGAACTTTGCTCGTCGGGCGGTAAAGTTTTCGCCGATTTACAAGGCGATATTTCGGTTGTGGCGTTTTTTCACGGTAACGCGGTCGGTGGCGGTAACGTATCGGGTAAAAAAATAACGGTGGAGGATTTAAAACGGTTTGAGAAGGATATTAAAGAGGAACAAAAAAAAGACGAGCGCAAAGAAGATCCTTTATACGATGACTTTAAGATTGCGGAAGAAAACTACTACTTAAAGGGGATAGACAATGAAACTGATAGCGATGTTGACGTTAAAAAACAATATTTTCAAACGGGAAAAAATCAAGGAATCGAAGATGCGTTTAGTAACGATGAAGCGAACCCTGTCGTTAGCGAAAAGTCGGGCTATAAGCCCGAAAACGACGATTATCCAATCGAAAACCAATATAAAATCGCAGGTGAATATTCCGTCGAAAGCGATAAAATACTTCAAAAAGGAATTAGTTTCGACGAATATTATCAGTTCAGAAAAATAACGGCGAACAAGGATAGGTTTTACGGCTTCGACAAGGTGATTCAAAATTCCGAATTTTACAAAATGGGCGAAAAAAAGTTTTACTACTTCGGCGCCGTTTACGAAAACGACAAGGCGACTTATTTTGTTTACGCCGTACCGTCAAAGCGCGGCAATCCGCCTAAGGGCTTTGAAAACGGTTTTTTTATCCCCGAAAGTTTTTTCGATACCGATATAGGTTATTATTGCCTTTTTCAAAAATCCGTGCAAAGTTTCGACTAAGCGTCGGATTTTTTTGGTTACTCCGTTTGAAAATATTTTTCGTCGATTAGTATTCCGACATAAAATTCTATTTCCCGAAAATGAAAAACACTTGATTTCGGGAAACGATTGAAGTTGTTGTAGAAACATTCTGAATAAGTCAATGTTTTGCGATATAAGTTATTTCGAACAAAGAAAAGAAAAATGATATATTCTGCGAGAAAAATTAACTTTTTGCCATTCGGTAACTGTTGAAATTTTCCTTGATTTTTGATATAATGTAAATATCCTAAATAAAGTGGGTACTTTTTATGATATTTCAAGAAACCGAAAAGGTTGAATTAAAACGAATATTGAACGATACATTGCCGAAAGAAATTGTCGCTTTTCTCAACAGTTTTGACGGTGTAATTTATATCGGCGTAGAAGATGACGGAACAGTCGTTGGTGTAAATAATCTCGATGAAACGCAAAAGAAAATCGCGGATATTATTACTACGCAGATTTTACCGAATCCGCAAAGCTTTGTTGAACTCGGCACGAAATTTTTAGGCGGCAAAAACGTAATCGAAATCAAGGTTGCAAAAGGCAATTCGCTTTACTATATAAAAAAATACGGTCGCAGTGCGAACGGTTGTTTTGTCCGTATCGGCACTACTTGCCGCAGTATGACGGAAGATGAGATAGAGCAAAGATTTGTGGAAAGCATAAGCATCCCCGAAAAAGCAATCAAGGATATGCCTGTTTTACGTGAAGATCTGACTTTTGCAAAATTAAAGCAATATCTTATCAGCAAAGGTATTCATATTAGCGAGAGCACGTTTTATAAAAATTTCGGGTTAGTGACTGCCGATGGTAAATTTAATATTTTGGCAGATATTCTTGCCGATGAAAATATGAACTCTGTAAAGGTCGCCGTGTTCAAAGGAAAAGACAAATCCGAATTTGTAAAAAGAAACGAATACGGTTACACGTGCCTAATCGAATCGCTTGAAAAGGTTATTAACTACTGTGACGCACTAAACGAAACGTTTATAGATGTGTCCGTTCGTCCGAGAAAAGAACAACGTCTTTTCAGTAGTGAGGCGTTTAAGGAAGCGTGGATCAATGCCTGTGTTCATAACAAATGGTCAGAAGAATTAGCCCCTGCCGTTTATTGGTTTGAAGATAGATTGGAAATCGTTTCTTACGGCGGTATACCGAAAAATCTTACAAAAGAAGAATTTTTATCAGGCAAAACGGAACCGGTCAACAAAGAGCTTATGAAAATCTTTCTTCAATGCGGTATCGTCGAGCATTCGGGACACGGCGTGCCAATTGTCGTGAGAGAATACGGCGAAAACGCCTATACATTTTCGCAAAATATGATAACGGTTACTATTCCGTTCAATAAGCTGAAAAAGGCAAAAAATGAGCCTGTAAATGAGCCTGTAAATGAGCCTGTAAAACTTGCGAAATCAGCAACGAAGGTTTTGCAATTTATAAAAAACCATTCCGATAGCACGATTGATGATATAGCAACAGCCGTAGGTATTTCTCGTGAAACCGTAAAGCGCGCATTGAAAGTATTAAAAGATAACGGATATATTGCTCGTGTCGGTTCGGATAAAACCGGTCATTGGGAGATAAAAGACTGAAAACGAATATAAAGGCGAAAAATGTCGGTCGGATAAATTCCGAGCGGCATTTTTTTAATTTCCGCCGTTTGAAGAATATTTTTCATCGTTACGACTACATTTTTTGATAGTTGTGTGAAAATTGCTTGACAATTTCGTAAGGGGGGGGGTAAAATACATATGGTTACCGTATAAAAATACTTATAATAAGTGAAAGCGTCGACGGCATAATAATACTCGAACAACCGCCTTTTTTCGCGATTAAGCATTTATTTATCTCGATAGCCTTATAATAATTAACTTAACGGTGCCGATTTACGCGGTGCCGCGTTATGAAAAAAAACAAAAAACACTTTCTTAGGAGGTTCGATGTATGAAAACAATGTTATTGGCTTCATTATTAGACGGCGCATTACAAGCGGTGATAATCGTTTTTATGCTGTTTTTGTGCGCGCTTTGTTTATTTGCGGTTGTGGTAATCGTACGTGACATTATTCACGAAAACGCAAATATACATAGAGAGAGGATAAAAAACGCTCCGCAACCGTCGGTTGAAGCGGAAACGAGAAACAAAGTCGAGGTTAAAGAAGAACCGAAAGAAGTTGTTCCTTCCGTAGAAACCGAAACCGCGGTGACCGTAGCGCAAGAACCCGCAACGGCTGTTTTCGAACCCGTCGAAGAAGTATCGCAAGAATCTTCGGAGCAGCCTTCGGAAGAGACTCAAAAAGGAATCGTGTTTTCCAAACGCTTTTCCATGGCGGAAAAATACGCAACGCTATCTTCCGAGTACAAAGCCTATTTCGACGACGTCGCAAGGTATGCCTTGTCCAAAAGCGGCGTAAAGGAGCATAAATACAATGCTTCCTACGACTATAAAGACGGCGTGTACAGGGTAATCAGATTAATGATTAGGCGCGGCGAAATTATATGCGAATTTTCGTTTATCGACCACGATTTACGTAACTACGTCAATTCCAGCGTCGTCAGAATCAAACAATCGGCAACGACGATTAAGTTGGACGAGCCTTCGGCGGTCGGCGCGACGAAAGACGGAATCGATTTGATTTGTTCTCAAATCGCAAAGGACAGAGAATATAAAAAAGAATTGGCAAAAGCAAAAAGGCGCGCGAAACGTCAAGAACAAAAACAGTCGGAGGGGGCACGCGACGAAAGCGCGAATGAGTGAATATGCTGAAATCACATAAAGACCGAGATGAGTCGACAGACACAAACGTAGCGGCGACTAATGAAAAAATCCCTACAAAGCGCGTCGTTATCAACGTAGTCGCAATCGCCGTATGCGTGTTGTTATTACCGATTCTTATCATCAACTGCACGTTGCTTTTAAAAAGTGTGTTTTCCCCCGACGAAGTTCCTACGATTTTCGGCCGTGCGCCGTTGGTCGTTTTGACGGAATCCATGGAGCCTACGATAAAGTCCGGCGATTTGATCGTATGCGATAAGGTTGACGGAAAGGACGTAAAAGAAGGCGACGTAATTTCCTTTTTCGATCCCGACAGCAAAGGGACCGCGGTTGTTACGCACCGCGTCGTTAAAGTGGAAGTTGACGAAAAAACAGACGCGATTTTTTTCCGTACGAAGGGCGATAACAACGATTTGGAAGACAGAACGTCCGTTCCTACGGAAAATTTAGTCGGTATTTGGAAGGAAAACGGCACGCTTAATTTATTTCGCGGTTTAGGAAGCGTCGTTTTGTTTATGCAGTCTACGTGGGGATTTGTCGTTTGTATCGTTTTACCGCTTGCCGCGATTGCCGTGGTTTGGTTTATAAACAACAAAAAGAAAAAACAAGAACAAGAAGACGACATGAACGCCTTGCTTGCGGAACTTAACGCCTTAAAATCGGCGCAGACGGAAAATGCCGAGGCAAAAACAAACATTTCGGAAACGTCGCCGAATTACGGGGCAGACGGAACCGATAAAAATTAATTACGGTATTTTACCTCGATAGCCATGACGGGGTTTGATATACAAAGCGGTAAACGATTTTAACCGCATTTTAAATTTTTTTAATGATAAAGGAGTAACTATTATGAAGAAGAACAGATTTGTAAAAATCGCAGTTTGTATGGCGGTGCTTTCTTTGATGACGCTTTGCGTAGTCGGTACGACGTTTGCAAAGTATACGACGGGCGGCAGTGCCTCAGATACCGCGCGCGTTGCAAAGTGGGGCGTAACCGTTACTATGGAAGCCGATCCCTTGTTTAAAAGCGAATATGAAACAACCGTTTCGACTTATACGGGTTTAGCCGTTAAATCGTCGTCGGCGGGCACAAACGTTGTGGCACCCGGTACGGATAGTTTCCAAGCGAACGGTTCCGCGGTATTCGCTATCACGGGTACGCCTGAAGTCGCGGTAAGGGTAAACATTGCGTTAACCCCCGTATCCGACGTGTTTTTGAAAGCAGGTGATTATAAAGATCCCACCACCGCTGTAGCCGACGATACTTTTAAGTTAGCTGACGATTACTATCCCGTCGTCTTTACCTTAACGCAAACAAAAGACCGTAACGGCAAAATCAACGGCGAACAAGGAAGAGTGTTGGTAAGCGGAACTTTGGAACAAGTTCAAGCATTCCTTGCTACTTATAACGGCACAAACGGCAAAGATTACGAGCCTAACACTAACTTGGCTTCCGAATATAAGCTTTCTTGGGCGTGGGCAATTAACGGAAATAATCAAGCAGATACCGTTTTAGGCAATCTTCAAGCGGGGCTTAATCCCGATAATCTTGCGACGACCGCATATAATTTGAACGTTGCATACACTTTAAGCATTACGGTTACCCAAATCGACTAATACGAGCGACTTTTTCCGATAAAAACGCTTTCCCGACGCGAAAACATGGCGCAACGTCGGACTGTAATTTTTAAGCAACGCTACTTCATACGGTGAAAGATAAAAACGACAAGGAGGTGAACGCAATATGTCGAAAGCAAAAGCCGAAAAACGCCCGAAACGACGGTTTTGGGTGTGGATTATGCTTATGGTAAACGTTGTGTTTATGTTATTGTTGATAACACTCGGCATTATTGCGCTCCGCGTCGGCAATTATCTTCCCGAAGATACCGATATTTTGTTCATCGTCGGTAAAAATCCGTCGGTGGAAACGGGGGACGACGACCACAAATCGTGGGAATCGGGACAAGAAGTGGCGATTTTTCAATCAAGTTATGCTAACGGAGAAGGTGTTACCACCGTTGTTTCCGAAGACGGCTCGGCGCTTATCGCGCCGGGGACGGAAATGAGTTATCGATTTTTGATGTATAACAACGGTAATATGGCGGTTTGGTACGAAACCGATATCGATTTTATACTCAAAGTCGGCGGCGAAAAACAATCGGAGTATTACTTTCCGCTGGAAGTGCGGTTGGTTTCGCAAAGCGGACAATACCTTATCGGTAACGAGAGCGAATGGGTGCCTGTCGAAAAGGCGACGCTTTCCAAGCACGTCGGGCAACTCGGCGCGAATTCATACGAAACCTTCACTTTGGAACTAAGGTGGCTATTCAGCGGCGGTAACGACGAGTTAGACACCATGTACGGCAACGCGTCTCAAGAAAAAGGCGTTTTGCTTACCTTACGTATCGATACATATGCCGAAGAACATCTCGATCCGACCGCAACGGGCGGCATAACCGTCGACGTCGACGGCACGCAAGAAAAAGGCGGAACGATACGTTGGCTGTGGCTGATTTTGCTTATGGCAAACACTGCCGTGTTGATATTCTATATAGCTTGGTTGATGCACAAACGGGACGATAAGTGGTAATAATCGTTTTTAGCGATGAAAAATATTTACAAGGAGAATTCTCTTATGAAAAATAATAAAAAGACTAAAAAAGTCATATTAGGCGTTTGCATGGTCCTTATGATCGCTTTGGTATGCGGTATGGGCGCGATGACCTATTCTAAGTATATAACGACGGCAGACAAGGGAACCCAACAGGCAACCGCCGCAAAATGGGGCTTTGTCATTACGGCAAATACCGATAATCTTTTCGGAAAAAATTATACGATGGCTGAAGGCGCTTCGTCCGCAACCGTCGTTACCGAAAACGGCGTTGCGGTAAAGGCAAGTAGCGACGGAAACGTTGTCGCACCCGGTACTTCCGGTTCGATGACGATTACGGTAAACGGCTCCGCCGAAGTACGTGCACAATTGACGATTTCAATGACGAACATGTCGGATATTTTTTACGACACCTATTATCCTATTCAGTGGACATTGAAAAAAGGCGCTACTACGACGACGTATACCAAATTGGAAGATTTGAGCACGGCGCTTAACGAAACTTTGACGATCGAAGCCGGATCTTCCGGAGAAAGAAATATCGAAATTTCTTGGGCGTGGGCTTTCGACGGACAAAACGACGAAAACGATACTACAATCGGTTTACTTTCGAAAGGCGAAACTACTACCGATAAACAACACTGCGAAACTCTTAAATTCGACTTAGCGATTACGGTCGAACAAATTCAATAATTAAACTTAATCGTAAATAGCGAAACTACTCCCTTTCTTTTAAGGAAGGGAGAGCTCGTTATTTTTAGATTGACTTTCTGTATAAAGTTTTGGAAAAAGAAATTTAAACAATCGGAAGTATCTTAAGGCTTCTCCTCGATAAGCAGTTTCGCGTTATCGCAAGGCTTCTCCTCGAGAGACGGTTTGTATCGCAAGGCTTCTCCTCGAGGAGAGGCTCCGCCGTAGGCGGTGGTGAGGTGTAGCCGCAAAGCGGCGTAAGATTATATTGATATTTAAACGGCGACGTTCGTCGTCTACACCTCATCCGTCACTGCGTGCCACCTTCCCCTCGAGGGGAAGGCTATAAATGACGAGACAAAGCTTCCATCCGTCAACGTAGTTGAGACCTTCTCCTCGAGGGGAAGGCGGTGAACCGAAACGCAAAGGTAAAAATATTATGGCAAAAAAGACGTTATCAGTCGTTAAAAAGGTAATATGGTGGATATTTGTCGGCATTTTTGCTTTCGTGGCAATCGTTGCCGGTTGGCTTGCCGTAGAAAAATTCATCAAAAAATCCGCCGTTCCCTCGTTTTTCGGCTATGCGCTGTTAACAATCGAAACGGGTAGTATGTCGGGGACTTTCGAAGTCGGGGACATGATTCTAATTAAGGATACAAAGGATTATAAAATAGGGGATATTATCACCTTTTTACCCGAAGGCGACAAAGTGCCTACGACTCATCGCATTATAAATTACGGGGAAAACGGAACTTTTGTAACAAAAGGCGACGCAAATAACACAAAAGACACAGTTGCGGTATCTTCCGATATGATTTTCGGCGAAGTAATAAAGGTCTTACCTAAAGTAGGGCTGTTTGCCGATTGGGTTCGTAAGGAAGGCTGGCTGTATATCGTTGCGGCGCTTGTGATTTTAGGCGTCGGTTCGTTTATCATAAAGTTTGCGAACGACGATGACGAAAAAACAGAAACTACTAACGATAACAAATCATAATAACGAAAACAACGCATAAAAAGCGCCGTCAATCGGCGGTAAGTTATGCTAAATATATTATCAGAAGTAAATCTTTTGCTATCGGCAAAATTTTTGCAAATTAAAAATTTTTACGTAAAAACTTTTTAGGTAAGTTTTTAACTGCTTACAACTTAAACAAGACAACAAAAGGGGGATGCCTTCCGTGCGAAAAACATTTGTTTGGATAAAACAGAATATTTTTTCGGTCGTCTGCGTTTTGATGGCTGTGGCTGTTTTCCTCACGGGCGGGATTTCCTATTCCAAATACATTTCATCCGATCCTTTAAGCGAAAAAACAAACGTCGGAAACTTCACTTGCGTCGCAACCATCGACGGCGTAAGCGCTTTGTCTTTTACCAACACTGCCTTTTGGGGCGGCTCGGTGGAAGACGACCGTATCGCCATGAACGCTTTGCGTACGTTGGAGTTCACCGTTTCCAACCACGAAACGGTAGACGGAGTGAAAAAGGTAAACAACGTAAAAACGGGGTATACGCTTGCTTTTTCGGCACCGCAAAACTTCGGCGACAAATTGGCTTTACAACTTTTCGACGAATCGGCAAACGCGATAATGCCTCAAATCGTTATCGAAGATATTTTATCTACCAAAGACGGTAATACATACAATACGGCAAACAGCGAAGACTACCATGCCGACGTATTCGAAGATATGCACTTTACCGTTAATAAAAGCGGACAAGAAGGCTCGGAAACGGTAACCGCAAAATGCAATGACAAGGGGATTACAGTAACGATAGAACCTTTTGAAAGAGAAGTAAAGCAAACGCTTTTATTCCGTTTGTGGGATTGTTCTTCGCTTACCGATAAGGAAAACCCTACGGCGAATACCGAAGGCGGAACGCTTTGTCCTCCGCTTGAAATCACTTATACGTCGACTGTTCCTTATTATCGTATTATGATATCCCATCCTTCGTTTACGATGGACGCGGGAACGGAAGAAACGCACACGTACAGTATTCGTATCGCGCCTACTTCGACGATTTTCGATCCGTATTTGGGTGGAACTATGGGGCTTGGTACCGACGGAAAATTGCAAGTCGACGGGGAAGGTTCTTCCCATACGATTTCGGCGCATTACGAAACTGTGACCGACGAATACGCCGACGGAACGGTAAAGGTTTCGGGCGGAAGCGTTCTCGGTTCGTATACGGTTTATAATGAGGGGGAAACGGTAACGACCACGCCGACGGCGATTACGACCGTTACCGAAAGTTCGGACACTAAAACGACGAACGAAACCAAGACAGCGACAACTTTTTCTCCGACCAACAACGAACTTGAGGGAAACTACGATCCGAAAGATAAAGTAGAGCAAGCAGATTCGTCTCGGTGGACAACTTATTACAAGCATACGCAAGATGTAAGTCAAACACGGACGACTACAACGACTCAAATCGAAAAGACTACGGAAACATTTACGAGCACTACCGAGCAAACTGAAACTGCGTATACGATTTTAACTAATTCGGTAAGTACCGACGGCGAAACTATTACGCAAACGGTTACCGAGGAAAAAACGGTATCTACCCATTCCGACGTTACCGCGATAACGACTACTAAAACGACAACGACCGTAACGACGGAAGTATACTCGGGTACGCGTACTTACTATACTTACACGACGTGGGGGGATGATAGTAATCATACATATGTAGACAACGACGATACGTATCCTGACACGATTGATTGGAGCAAAACTCCGGATTCTTCTCAAACGTCCGATCCGCAGGAAAGCACGACGACGGAAACAAATACTTCCGTAGTCACGGCGGAGCCGATAAAAACGACGGCTGAATTTTTCCGTACGCTTACAAGATATACCCGCACGGCGGAAATAAAAATAGACGGCATTACTTACACGCTAAACGACGTAAAGTACGTTTTGGATACGGAAGGCGACGAATTTTCTCTGTTTGAAACCGTACAATACGAGGACGGTAGCAGCGGCACGGAACAAAAATATTATTTATCGCAATGCTATTCGAAAAATTATCCGCTTACGGTAAACGTGATTTTCGAACAATTGCAAAGTTAACTTTTAAAAAAACTATAAAGGAGGTGCATGGGCGTGAAGAAAAAAACACCGATTTTGATTTTGTGTATAATAACGTTCGCGTTTGTATGCACCTTTTTTGCTTCGCGTGCGATTTCAAAGTACGTAACCGACAAAACGGCGCTTTGGGGCGAGGAAACCGAAATCAATTATACGGTGAACAGCGTGTTTCAGGTACGTACGCAACAAGAACTTTTCGAGGCTATAAACCAAGGGTATTCCTACATACAACTCGATAAGGAAATCGAAAATCCTTTAATCGTAACCCAAAAGGCGGAAACGCTCGATTCCGATTTGATTTTGGATTTAAACGGCATCGAAATTCAAAGAAACGGCTACGAGCCGATTTTGAATATAAAGGAAGGCGTTCGTCTTACCGTAGTGGATACTTCCGAGGAGCAAACGGGGGGATTGTATAATCCCGTCGGCTCGGTATTTAACGTTGTCGGCGGTACGCTGACCGTAGTTACCGGTACTTTTGAAAGCGGACCGAGATATTCGGAGTATTATTCCTACAACACTTACGTTTTACACCACGAAGGAACTACAAAACGCACTTTGGTGGAAGACGAGCCTCAAAAAGTCGTATATACGGCGTCTTCGGAAAACGGCGCCGCCGTCGAGACGACCGTACTTGCCCCAATTATAAAATCTTACCCGACCAAAACGGGCGAAATCACTTATAACCACGGAAATCTGTATTTCGACAGAGAAGTTTCTAAAGGCGACGTTACGATTAACGCCGACACCTATTGTTATTACAGAACGAACGAAGATCATTCCGTCGACGACGACGACCTTACGGCGGCGGATTGGAATTATTGTTACTACGTAAACCGCGACGATTTTTCTTATTATGCGGCGACGCTTGCGGCTACGGATAATAAAGACGATTACGTTCACGTAACGATATACGGATACGAAAACACAATAAAACAAGCCGAAGGAAAATCCGAACAAAAGAACTACTATGCGGCGGTGCAAATGCAAAGCGGCTCGTTAGAAGTACAAAAAGGCGAATTTTTCTCTTATTTCGGTGTGGACAAAACGGCTTGCGTTAACGCGGTCGGCGGTAGTATTACGGTAAAAAAGGGAAATTTCAGTAGCCGTATTCCCGACGCGACGTATTATTCGTCGAACAGCGTAACGGTCAAGGAAAAAGACTCGCTTGCCTTTAACACCCAATATTTTTCCAATTACGTTTGGGCAAGTACCGCGTTGGATTCGACAAGTTATCCCGACGGTGCGAGGGCTCAAAAAGGGGAATCGTATTGTATTTTGAACGGCGGCGACGCAAAAGTCGCACTCGGTGACGGCGAATTCTACTCGTCGAATAGCAATATTATCAGTATGAGCGGCGGCGATTTGAGCGTTGCGGGCGGTAAGTTTACCAAAAAGACGGTAAATTACGCTGCTGCGGACGACGATAAGGTCAACGTTGCCGTCAACGACAAACTTTCCGCGATAAGCATAGAAGACGGCAACCTGAAAATTATTAGTGCAAACTATTCCGTAATCGGGAAAAAAACGACGGGCATATACATTAAAAAAGGCACTTTGACCGTCGAAAACAGCGCTTTTACCGTCGAAGGGGAAAAGTCTAACGGCATTTATTCTTCGATAAACACGCTCGACGGATTTAAAATCATAGATACGGGATTCGTCGTTAAAGGCGATAACGCGACGGGGGTGTATTCCGAAAACGGCCGCGTTAATTTAACGGCAACGTCTTCGGCAAGTATATCTTCGGCGAGTATAATTATTAACGGTGACGAATCTTACGGGGTACACGTGGGAAGCGGCGGCTCGGTAAGTTCGGAAAACTATTCTTATAAACTGAGCGGAGATAATTCTCGCGGTATTTATTCGGAAGCGGGGCAAGTAATCTTTAACAAAGGAAGTATTTCTTTGGAAAGCGACGTTACCTGCTACGGCGTTTACGCGGCTTCCGACAAACTTTTAACGATAGATTTAATAAACGCCGAAATAAACGTAGGTTACAAAGCGGACGGCGGCGGCGCGAAAAGCGGAACGGTAGCGGCTTCCGCGGGGGTTTTCTTATCTTCTTCCGATAAAGACAGTTACGTTCATTTAAACGGTGCCAATATTTATTCTTTCGAGTTAGGCATCGTTTCCAACGGCGGCTCGGTCGAAATGTCGGGCAAGGGCGAAATTAAGACGAATATGGCTTCCGCCGTTGCCATAAGGGGCGGAAGCGTTAAGTTTTCGGATAATAGCGAATATACCACTACTTCTCGAAATACTACGCTAACTTCTTCTGCCAACGTGTACGCGATGACTTTTCCCGTTAAAAATTCCGCGGGCGTTATCGAAGACGTTAATTACGTCAACACCGACGGCATATACGTTAACGGCGGTTCGTTTACTTCTAACGGTAAATTGACAGTTATGCATACGGGGCTTCAAAACTCTCAAGACGATTCTAACGGAAACACGTATAACTATAATTCTTTGACGGTTACAAGTTATGCCGTTCGCGTTTTAGGCGGTAAAGTAACTATAACCCAAGCCAATATAACGGCGATTCAAGGCGGCGGCGTTTACGCGGGCAAAACGAGCGTTACGGGCGCCGAACAAACGGGCGACATAACGCTCGGCGTAAAAAACGATACGTCGAAAACCATTACCGTTGAAACGCAAGGCGCTTTAGTCGGCGAAAGTTACGATGCAATCGGAAGATTTGTAAGTGACGGATGGAAAAGTTACAAGAGTATAACGGGCGGACACGCCATAGAACTTAACGGCGGTAACATAACCGTTTACGGCGGTACGTATACCGCAATGTTCGGTAACGGCGTTTATGCCAACGGTAACGGTAATATAGAAGTTTACGGCGGTACTTTTAACGGTTATATGAAAAAGCACGACGCCACCGGTAGCGGTTCATACACCGATATAACCGGTAAATCGGGACCGTCGGCTTATTACGGTTTGAAAGTAGTAGGCGGCGCCGTCGTTAATATTTACGGCGGAATTTTCGACGGCGGAAACGGCGGCGCTTTCGTAACGGGCGTTACCTCGTTAAATAAGGACGCGACTACGATAAACTCGTCCCAAACGGCGCATGTTTATATTTATGAAGGAACTTTCGGTAACGCGCAAGGGGAAGACTCTTTTAACGTTTACGACGACGCGATAGTGGTATTCGGTGCGGGCAACGAAGATTATTTCGGCACAGGTGCGACCGCCGTTACTTATAAAGACGCTATCGTTTTACATGCGCATAACGCTCCGATTGCGGTAAACCCGATGACGCAAAATAAAAAGTCTGTCATACAATCCCAAGTCTACGTTTATTACGGTACTTATAACTGCTATGCAAGCGGTAAATCCGAAGCGACTTATTTGGATAATATTGTGAAAGCGAGCGACTGCGGCACGTTTTACAAAACCTATAATAAAAAATTGGGTTACGTAACAACTTACGTGGAGAATCATGCCATGGATGGCGACCAAAACAACGAAAGCGTCGTATTTTATCCCTTCGGGGTTGAGTAATTGAAAGTATAACAATACCCGAATGCGTAATTTATTTTGACGTCAAACATTTGCTTATTGCGATAATCTTTTAACGATTAATTTTAACGAAACCGAATTTGTCTTCCCGTATTATATACGGGCGTATAATATCGGTTTAAATAAGTTAAGTTCCGCTTGCTTTGTCGGCGGAACTTAACTTATTTTTGCCGACCGAAAAAGTTTTTGCGTCCCCTTGTTTTTTGACGACAGTGTGAAAATTACTTGACAATTTTTCGGGGGGGGGGTGTAAAATATATAAGGATATCGTAAAAAATACGATAACGGAAAAATATATCAAGGAGATATGATGATGAAAAAAATTTATTTAGGTTTTGTCGTCTTATTGACGGCGATGATGCTTGTTTTCGGCTTAACCGCTTGCAAAATAGTTCCCGAGCACGTACATTCCTATTCCGCAACCGTAGTCGAGCCTACTTGCACCGAAGGCGGTTATACTTTACATAAGTGTTCTTGCGGAAAAGACGAGTATCGTGACAACGAAACCGAAGCGACGGGACATGACTTTGTAAACGGCACGTGTACCGTTTGCGGCGAAGCCGAAACGACTTCCTCCGATACGTACACGATACGCTTCGTTATCGATGACAAAGTTGTGGAAGAGCAATCGGTAAAATCGGGTGCGAAGTTTAAAAAACCGTCGTGCTCGATATTGAAAGAAGGTTATACCTTCGACGGTTGGATGCTCGCCGACGGAACGAAAGTCAATTGGACTGCGTCGACCGGCAGAGAAGTAAACGCGAATATGACTATTACGGCACACTATACGATAAAGACTTACAACGTTAAGTTTTATGTAAACGGCAGCGTGGTCGGAGACGTTCAAAAAGTCGAGCACGGTAAAGAATTTACTTTGACCGACGTAAAAGACGTCGTAACGAAAGGCTACCTTGAAATCGTAGGATATAAATTAAACAATTCCGAACAAACCTATACGGAGGAAACTTTGGATAAAACGGTAAAAGCCAATACGAAAGTAGAGATCCTTGTAGGTCTTAGATCCGGCGGAGACATAAAACTAAACGGTTTTAAAGACGAATTTTTCTACTTGGAAAATTACGAAAAAGGCGATGAAGCCGAAGTGAAAATTCTTTTCGAAAACGGAGACGAGTATACTGTGGACGAAAACGAATACGAAATAACGGTTCCTAACGATTTCGGCAAAGAGATGAAAGAATATAAAATCGGCGTAAAATTAACGATTGCGGAAGACTTGGAATCCGAATATACGGTTAACGTTAAGGCAAACCGCGAAAGATTTAAAGTGCTTATCATCGGCAATTCTTTTTCCGACGATACCATTGCTTACGCGTATCAAGTAGCAAAAAGCGCCGGGATACAAGACGTCGAAGTAGCTGATTTATATTACGGCGGTTGTACGATAGAAAGGCATATCGGTTTTGCCGAAAACAACAGCGCGTCGTATATCTTCAGATATTTTGACAAAGATAATCTTACCCATAATGTCGACAGCGTCGCTTACGATAAAGTAACCATGGAATACGGAATAACCTATAAGCCGTGGGATATAATCGTGTTCCAGCAAGGTTCGAGCGCGAGCGGTTTGCCCGATTCGTATGCGAAATTGCCTCAATTAATGGCTTACGTAAAAGCGCGCGCGACAAACAAAAACGTTCGTTTTGCCTTCAATATGACTTGGGCGTATGCGCAAAACAGTGCGAACGGAGCGTTCGGTAATTACGGAAAAGATCAGCAAAGGATGTATAACGCTATTTTAACCGCCGTACAAACTAAAGTTATTACGAACGACGATATCGTGGCGGTTATTCCTAACGGAACGGCTGTTCAAAACGCTCGTACTTCCTTTATAGGCGACAATCTTACTCGCGACAGTTCAGACCACCTTACGCACGATACGGGAAGATATATCGCGGCTATGACGTTTATAACAAGGCTGACCGGATTAACTACGGACGACGTAACGTTTGTCCCCACAGGGTTAGCGAGTGCTTATATAACAGCGGCGAAAGAAAGCGTGAAAAACGCTCTTAATAAGCCTTATGAAGTAACTAAATCGCAGTATACCGATGAAACGCAAGCGTTAATCGGAAACAGAAGACCTACCTCTATCACCTTTACGCAAGGCTGGTACGATTCGACACAATCGAACGGATATGAGCTATTGACCACCAGTAATTACCTAAAAACCTTCAAGGCGACGCAAAAGTTCACGCGCGAAACGTTGCCGGTAGGTTCGCTTATCTACGTCGCAAGCGGCTGGAGATATCGTCCCGAGGGCTGGAAGGATAAGGAGAAGGTCTCCCCGCGCCAAAACAACGTTTCGACGCAATGGGTTGAAGTAACGGAAGAATGGTGGGGCGTGTATACCGAGCGTGCGTTTAACCTTTCGACGTCGAGCGGCGGGGATATTTCAGGGAAAACCCAAGCCGATATGGAAAAGATATTTATTATTTATGTTCCGATTACAAACGATTAACGGCGTTGTCGGACTTGAAGTGTTTTTAAAATTTAAAAACGGAAAGAAGTATATAAAATAGAAGTATATAAGATGCAAATATACAACAAGGTTTCGGGAATTTATATAATTGCCAAGCCTTTACGGACCGCACCGAAGCCTCCTTTACGAAGGGGGCTTTTTTGTGACCGTAATTTCCTTTGTGGCGAAACTGACTGAAAGGCGAAAAGTATTCTGAAAATTTACTCTGAAAATTTATTAAATTTGTTGACAAAACACTCTTTTAAGTGTATAATGGTGGTGAAAATTTAAGAATAATTCTTCAAAACTGTCTAATTCGCGGAGTGGAGGTGTGTTTAAATTTTAGTAAGCAGATTAGAAAAACGTTTCGGATATGACAAGCCGATATTTACAGATGATATTTTTGAATGTATGAAAGACTATTCTCGTCAAAGAATATATCAGTTGATTGCCGAGGCTATAAAAAAAGAAACGCTTGTACGTTTTGACACAGGTGTATATTACTTGCCCACGCAAACGGAGTTCGGGCGTTCTGTATTAACTGTAAATGAAGTTGTCGATAGAAAATATATCAGTGACAACGGCGAGACGTTTGGTATCTATGGAAAATACGTTATTGAGTTGAATTTTTTATTGAGTTATCAAGTTCCCAATATAATCGAAGTCATTACAAACAAAGAGTCAAGAGATGTGAGGGAAATAGTGATCAGAGGGCGCAAGGTTATTTTGCGTAAATCACGTTTGCCGATTACAAACGAAAACGAGGGGGCTTATACTCTGATGGAATTGTTTAACAGTATCGATATAAGGCAATACCGCGAGGATTCTATGGTAAGAGAAAGTATAAGCAACTACATTAAGGAAAAGAAAATCAGTAGCGGAACAATTTATAGTTTGGCGAATTCTTTTCCCGCAAAAACAATGAAAAATTTAGCAACAAGCGGAGTTTTATATGAAATTGCACAACAGTAAAGAATCTTTTGAAAGATTGATTAGGTTGGTGAGCGATTATTATAAAATCGATCCGTCGCTTGTCGAAAAGGATTACTTTGTGACATTGCTCTTAAAAGAATTGACCGAAAGAGTTCCGAATCTTTTGTTTAAGGGAGGTACGTCGCTTTCAAAATGTCATAAAATAATTAATAGATTTTCCGAAGATATAGATTTAACGTTAGACGAAAATCATCGGACACAAGGGCAGAAAAGGCAGATGAAGACAAAACTTGTCGAGGCTTGTAATGCGCTTGGTTTATACTTGACGAACATTGACGAGATAAGAAGCCGCCGAGATTATAATTGCTATAAAATCGAATACCCGATTCAACACCCGTCTGTAAGCGTAAAACCTATGCTGTTGGTTGAAACGACGTATATAACGAAAGCGTATCCGAACGAGTTGAGACCTGCGACTTCAATAATTTATGATTACTTGCAAGAAACGGGCAACGAAACAGTTGTTGAGAAATTCGAATTGCAACCGTTTGAAATCCGAGTGCAAACACTTGACAGAACGTTTGTCGATAAGGTGTTTGCCGTTTGTGATTATGTTATCGGAGGGCAAATCGAAAGAAATTCAAGACATATTTACGATTTATCGCGTTTGCTTACAAAAGTAAGCCTCGATGAAAAACTGAAAGAGTTAGTCAAAGATGTTCGCGTTGATAGAAAGCAACACGCACTTTGCTATTCTGCACAAGATGGTGTAAACGTTGCGCAAATACTTTCCGATATTATAAAATCGGACATTTACAAAAAAGATTATGAAACGATAACAAGAGTTATGATGTTTAAATATGTGCCGTATGAAGAAGCCGTCAAAGCATTGGAAACGATTGTTGTAAGCGGTGTATTTGACGACTAAAACTAAATAAATATAATCTATTTTGTTATAACCTTGAGGGTTTGATTGTTCAAAAGAACAGTCGAATCCTCTTTTTTAACGTGAGAACAAATTTGTAAAACGAAAGTCAAAATTATGGCATTAATGCGGAATAAAGACTTTACGATGAGATGAGTTTTTTGCCTCGCGGAATCTTTTCTTTTTCTTGTGCGGACGGCGCGTCGAGACCGCATAAGTTGCTTTACGGCGTTTTGTAAGTTGCGACGGCGGCGAGAGGATCTTGTATTTATACAACTATGCAAAACACAATATATGGGTATCGGACTTAATTTTTTCGGCGGGTAGCAAAAATTAAGTAAAAAGACGACTAAAAAGCCGAAAAAATCGCGAAAAATGCTTGACTTAAATATAATAATAGTTTAAAATGTGATAGTCGCTTGAATT
>CAYNYV010000024.1:0-21747 GCA_964401515.1 uncultured Christensenella sp. | reverse complement strand
CTTCGTCGTTTTTTTGTAAAACTTTGACGTCCGTAAAGGCTTCGAGTTTACCGACTTCGATCGAAAGTGCGCTATCGCTATAAACTTTAGCACCTTTTCTACCGACCGTAAGCGTTTGGTATTCGATTGGCGTTTCGGAAATAGCAACGCTTTCCTTTAACATCGAAAAGGGGATATACCCGACTTCGTTATCAAGATTAACAAGGGCAAAAACCGTTCCGTTAAACGAAAACGTATTTTGCACTTGGACTTTTTGATGTTCTTTAGCCGCAATCGTTCTGAAATATTGAGTTAAAACGGGGTGGGTGTAAAGGTTTGCGTCGAAACACAGATACATGTCTTGTTGTAAATCTTGAACGGTAACGGCTTGGATTTCAACGTCCTTAAGTCTTACTATGCAAGTTAGGTTATCGTTGGCGATAAGCGCGTATTTTCCGTAGCGGTGCAAAACGATAAATTCATCCGTGCCCGTGTAGGTCGAATAGCCGTCGTAATCGAAGTAGTCGCTTTCGTTTCCGCTAAGTTCCACCTTGAAATACCTTGTTTTATTCTTTAAAGAACAAAGATATAATCGGCTTTCGAAACCGCGCGCGTAATCGCCGACGGAAATCTGTTCGGGGGTTGCGATTTTTAAGGAAGACGGATCGAGCGACAATATAAATCCGCCGAAAAGCGCGTAGGCTTTATTCGTTGCCGGCACTACGATTATATCTTTCGCTTGATGGGTGTTGACTTCGGAAACGGGATATAGGTTTTTGGAAACGGATAGTTCGAAACTGTCTTCAACGACGCCTTCTTCGGTAATTTTTACTATTGCGTTGTTGCTTAAAAGTGCGTAAACGTTACATTCGAAATCGGTCGTTATCGACAAAATCAAATCGTCGTTAGGCGTAGCGTAAATTTCGCTTGCTGTTGTAGCTTTTTCGCCATCCGTACCCGTATCGTAAAGGGTTACGATGGTGTTTTTAAGATTTTTTGTAATGGAAACGTAGATTTTTCCGAAAATGTCGGTGCAAATATCGTTGCCGAGTCCGTCGATTTTTGCAACTTCGGTAATGGCAGCGGCGGCTTGGTATTCGGTATTTTTGCTTTCGTCGTTATCGATCTTTTTACCGAGGACGACGGAGGGTAAACTATCTTTAGGCAATCTGTACACGACCGTGCAAGGATTGCCGTTTTCGTAGGACTTATGCAAAAAGTAAAAGTTGTTTCCGAAAGACGTTATCGCGGGGACAGTAAGATTACCTTTTATAAGCGTAGGCGAAGTGTTTTTGTCTTCGGGCGAAATGTTCACCGCGTAAACGGTGCTTCCGTTTGTCAATAAAGCAACGTCCTCGATGACGGAAAAGGCTTTTAAATCGCCGTAATCCAAAACTTTTACGCCGACCGAGTTTTTATCAACGCCGTCTCTAAGTTTGAAACTCTTGATTTTGTCGTTGTCTAAAGCGTAAAGTGTGTCGCCGTAAACTTGCAAATCAACGGTGCTTTCGGAAATTCTTCCCGCACCTTCCGATCGAGAAGTTATCGAAAAACCGGTATATTCTCCGTCAATCAAACTAAACGCCGACACTGCGTTAACCAATGCGTCGGTAACGTAAAGTGTATCGCCGTAAACGGAAAGTCCGCGTGGTTTGGAAACGTAGCCTAAGGTCGGGCTTTCGCTCTTTTTGAGAAGAATTTTTTGTTCTCTCGTTTCGACGTTGACAGCACCTACGCCGATCGTGCTTGACGAAGAAAAGGAGTAGTAATAAACGCCGTTATGATAGCAACCGTATTCGGTCTGACCGTATAAATCGGTTATAAGCGTTAAATCTCCGTTGCCCGCCGCTTTAAATTTGTAAAGAGTATTTTGTTTAACGCAAAGCCATTCGTCGTTTGCCGTCATTGCGATTGCCGAATGGTTGTCGTTTTTGGAAAAACTCGAAGGTTCGCTAAATTCTAAGCCGCTATCCGTTTGCGTTATCTTCGTAAGTAAAAAAGAATTACCCGAAGAAAGTACTGCAAAATCGTCGTTTAAGTCGAAATAATTAGCCGCTAAAGGCGTTTCCGTCAAAGCGTTCTGCTTTGTGTAACCTGCCGCGACAAGTGACCAATCGCTTAAATTTACGTAATACAAAAGATTGTCCGATAAAAACAGTAAAAAGTCCTTGTTGTAAAGTTTTACGTCCGTAATATTTTTGTCGGCAAAATCATGCACGGAAAAAAGATTGTTTTTGTAAAGAATAATTCTGCTTGCTTCGGCAATCACGTGGGTTTGTGTCGCTTCGTCGTAGCAATAACCGACGGGGGATTCCAATTTGCAGTATTCGATATAGTCGGAAGGCGCGAAAATATCGGTCGAAACGCTCGTGTTTGCGCTGACCGACAAAACAGCCCCCGAAAAAGATGCGATAATCAATAATATTGTCAAAAGGAATATATAAAACTTTTTCATAGTATACGCGCCAATAGTTAATGTACACTTATTATAACAAATAAAATAAAGAAAAACAATGATTTAAGCGATAAAAGTCGTTTTATAGTCCAAATTATTTAAAAGGTGCCGAAACGTGACACCTTTTATAATTATAATATAGAACAAACGTTCTACAAAATAAGCAGTATACCACAAGCCCTTGCGAAAATGCAATATTTTATGACAATTTAAATATTTTTGAAAAAATTTTATTCAAAAATGTCATAAACTATTGTTAATCAGCGACGGAGTCTTGTATAATGAAAGCACAAATAAACGAGCGAGATGATTTTAAATGTGTTATGCAAAGGTTGTTCTATTGGCGTATCCCTATCTTAAAGATGCGGCTGCGGCGATTGACAGACAGATCGAAAAGCGTTGTAGATTGAGTTTTTATTCTCAAAAACCATGCTTCGATTACGCCGATAAAATTGCGAAGTTGATTTCGGATAAGCGATATTTATTATTGCTCGAAGAAAAAATCGCCGCCATTTTACAGCGTCTTAATGAGGAGGAACGAATTCTTATCGGTTACAAATACTTTAAAAATCGACCTATAGAGGGGTTTGATTATAAATCGCGCAGATATTTTAGAAAACAGATAAGGGTTTTGGATAAGTTTACGAAAATGCTCGAACTTGTCCGTTTGGACGAAAATACTTTTTTAAAAATGTATGCGGACATTCCTTATATCAGAAGTATTATGATACGCGTCGAAGAAGTTTCGGCGGCGTAAGGTAGATTTGCGAAAAAAATTGTTAAATTTATTTTTTAAGTTTTGCTACGATTAAAATCCGTCTATCGTAATTTTAACGAATTACCTTAGATGAAATTTGAACAAAATTTGAATTTTTAAATTTATTCGTCTTCGAAATAAGTTTTTTCGCCTTTATTTTGACTGTTTTTACTTATAAACAAAAACAGTCCCGAAAGTCCTGCTATCACTATTACGGCAACGATAAGCGTTTCCGCTGTCGAAAAGTTTTGTTTTTCCTTTTCGGTATCGGCTTTTAAAAAAGTACTTTCGCTATCTTTATCTGTCGTCGGTGTTTCGCTCGGAGTTTCGACGATAATTAAGTTTTCGGGGATAGTGTAGTCGTTAAAGCAGTCTTTACGCATATAGCCGACGTAACCGCTTATATAAAGGTAAACGTAATTTACGGCGCCGATTGTCAGTTCGCCGTAATAATAACCGCTTTCAAGTGCCGTGATTACCGCTTTCGGTTGCGATAAAAAGGTGTCTGCAAAAATGACTTCGTCGCAATTAACGGTAAGTTTTACCGTCGGCGAAATTGTTTTCGGGGTGTCGTTTAAAAAACTTAAACATACGTTTTTAACGTAGCCTTCGGTAAACGGACAGGAAAACGCGTCGTCCATATAGATAACGCGTGAACATTCCGTGCCTATCGACACGATTTTTACCGCGTAAGTTTTCGGCAGATAGAATCTTACTATTTTAAGGCTTGCGTCCGAATAAAACGCGCAGTCGTCGCTAATTACTTGGGCGTAAGAAAAATTTTCTTCCTTTGCGCGGACGGAAACGGTCTCGGGGAAGCGGGTAAAAAGCAAAATTATTATGTAAGTCGCTATCAGTGCGGCAAGTAAGACGGTTTTTTTCATAGCGGAGATATTTTAACAAATTTGTGCGCGATTATAATGTACGTTTTTAAGTAAAAAGGGGGTAAAATGTCAAAATCAACCGATACGGCGCTTAAAATTCTGTCGCTTAACAAAGAATTGGAACGCAGAAAGCAAAACGACAAGTTAAGCGATTACAATAAAATTAAAGTTCATAAAAAGCAAATTGCTTTTCACAAATGCAAAAAGCGTAACAGGTGGGTTTTTGGCGGCAATCGCAGCGGAAAAACCGAATGCGGCGCGGTTGAAGTAGTTTATATGGCACGAGGAATTCATCCATACCGAGAGAATCGTAACAACGTATTCGGATGGGTGGTGTCGCTATCGTCACAAGTCCAGCGTGACGTTGCTCAAAAGAAGATTTTATCCTATTTAAACCCCGATTGGATAGAGTCGGTCGTAATGAGCGAAGGTCGGCGCGATAGTCCCGAAAACGGTATTATAGACCAACTTATTATAAAAAACGTGTTCGGAGGACTGTCGCGCATCGGCTTTAAAAGTTGCGATCAAGGACGTGAAAAATTTCAAGGCAGTTCGCTCGATTTCGTCTGGTTCGACGAAGAACCGCCTAAAGATATTTATGACGAATGCAAGATGCGCGTTCTCGATAAAAGGGGCGATATTTTCGGAACAATGACGCCTTTAAAGGGGTTGACCTTTATTTATGACGAAATTTACATGAATAAGTACGGCTCAAAAGAGGTATGGTACGAGTTTATGGAATGGGCGGATAATCCCTATCTCGACAAAAGAGAAATTAAAAATTTGACTGAAAGTCTGTCCGACGACGTTATCGAATCGAGGCGTTACGGAAGATTTTGCGTTCAATCGGGGCTTGTATATACCGAGTTCGACGAAAATTTGCACGTTATAGAGCCTTTCGATATTCCGCCGGAGTGGCAAAACAATATTTCCGTAGATCCGGGGCTTAACAATCCTTTGTCGTGTCATTTTTACGCAGTCGATTACGACGATAACGTTTACGTTGTCGCCGAACATTTCGAACAAGGTAAAGACGTTTCTTACCACGCCGACAAGATAAAGAATATCGCAAAAAGGCTTAATTGGAAGACGGATAGTGCCGGGAGGGTTTCGGCACTTATAGACAGCGCGGCAAATCAAAAAACGCTATCATCCTTAAAAAGCGTTACGGAATTGTTTTTTGAAAACGGCATTATGGTAAATCCGCGGGTAAACAAGGACGTTTTTACGGGGATTTCCCGCGTGAAACAATATTTTAAGCAAAAGAAACTTTTCATTTTTAAAAATTGTCCCAACCTTATACGAGAACTTAAAAGTTATTGGTGGGGAAAGGACGATACGCCCGTCAAACGCGACGACCACGCGCTTGACGAACTCAGATATTTTATTATGTCAAGACCGAAAGGCGAAAAAATCCCTTACGAGATGACTGAAGTCGAAAGGGATAAAGCGCGGCTTATGAGAAGGCTTAGGCGGCAACGAAGGGGGTAGGGACTATTCAGGACATAGAAGATAAAGTTAAAAACGCAATTATACGTAAGGCTACGGGGTACGAGGCGGAAGAGGTCGTCGAGGAATACCAAATCGAAGACCAAATAATGACGCTTACCAAGAAAAAAGTCAGTAAAAAACATTATCCGCCCGATACTCAAGCAGCAAAAATGCTGCTCGATATAATGGACACGGGCGACCATACGAAAATGACTGACGAAGAAATAAAAGAGCAGATTCAGCGGCTTATTAAAGAATATGAAGGAGAAGTTTATGAAGAAACAAAAACTTGATGAAAAAATAGTTTGCGACTTGACGGGATGCGGGCGTTTATCGACCTATAGGTTGACTTTTCGGAACGGAACTACCGTTTTCGTTTGCAAAGATTGCTTTGACGAAGCAAAGGAGTTTTTCGTAAAAGAGTATGAAAACGACAATAAAAAAACCAAGTAACGAAAGGTATTACGAAGAACTTGTCGCCGACGTAAAAAAGGATTTTGAAAGGCGTCGTGAAGAAAGACGCGCATTAGAACAACAATGGAATTTAAACATTAATTATCTTTCAGGTAATCAATACTGTGAAATCGCGCCGAGCGGTGACGTTTTGGAAGAGGAAAATTACTATTATTGGCAAAATCGTAACGTCTACAATCACATTGCGCCCATTGTTGAAACAAGGCTTGCAAAATTGAGCAGAGTTCGCCCCGATATGAGCGTTAGGGCTGCCGGTAGAGAAGACAGCGATTTAAAAGCGGCAAAAGTCGCGTCGGACATTTTAAAAGCGACTGCCGGCAGGGTTGATCTTGACACCATAATTTCTAAAGCGACTTTATGGAGCGAAACTTTGGGCACGAGTTTTTACAAAGTCATGTGGAACGGCGAAAAAGGCAAACTTATGGGTGAAATCGACGGTGTAAAAGTCAAGGAAGGCGACGTCGATATAATAGCCGTTTCACCCTTTGAAATTTTTCCGGACAGCCTTTTTAAGGAAGACGTTTCCGACCTAAAAAGTATAATCCACGCCCGCGCTATGGACGTTAAAGACATCGAAAGCATTTACGGCGTAAAGGTTACGGGCGAAGATATAGACGTATTTTCGTTATCGAGAACACCCAAGGGGCTTTCGGGCAAGCAAAGCAAAATAACGACGGGCGTTATACATAATTCCCAACTTGTTATCGAGCGTTACGAAAAACCTAATTCGGAATTTCCCGAAGGACGAGTCGTTACTGTCGCGGGCGACAAAATTTTGGCGATAGGTAGTTTGCCTTATATAAACGGCGTGGACGAAACGAGAGATTTTCCCTTCATAAAGCAAACGTGTATCGAGCAGGCAGGGATGTTTTTCGGCGTAAGCATAATAGAAAGGATTATTCCTTTGCAAAGAGCGTACAATGCCGTTAAAAACAGAAAGCACGAGTTTCTAAACCGCATAAGCATGGGCGTAGTTGCCGTTGAAGACGGTTCTATAGACACCGACGATTTGGCTGAAGAAGGTTTATCGCCCGGTAAGGTAATCGTTTATAGGCAAGGCTCCAATCCGCCGCAAATGATGTCTACGGGTAGCGTGCCGATTGACTTTTCTTACGAAGAAGAAAGACTCGAAAACGAGTTTATTACGATAAGCGGCGTAAGCGAAATTTCAAGAAATTCAAAGGTACCTACGACGTCGACGAGCGGTGTTGCTTTGCAATTATTAATCGAACAAGACGAAACGCGTCTTTCCCAAACTGCCGAAAATATAAGAATGGCTATTAAACTTATGGCGAAACACGTTATAAGGCTTTTTAAACAGTTTGCGAAGGGTACCAGAATAATGAAAATCGCGGGGGCAGGGCGTAAAGCGGAAATTTTTTATTACGAGGCTAACGATTTAAATAGCGACGACGTCGTTTTCGACACCGAAAACGAACTGAATTCGACGCCTGCGCAAAAAAAGAATTCGGTTTTCGAACTTTTAAACAGCGGGATTCTTACCGACAAAGACGGTAGATTAAGTGCGCGAACAAAAGCGAAAATTCTTGAAATGCTCGGCTACGGAAGTTTTGAAAACGCTCAGGATTTAACGACTTTGCATATTAACAAGGCGTCGGAAGAAAATTTGAATTTTAAAGAGAGCGACGTCGAAGTTGACGAGTACGACGATCACGAATTGCATATTTCCGAGCATACACGGTATCTGTTGTCGGGCGAAATTAGCGGAAAAGAACAAGCGCTTACCAAAAGGCGAGCGGTAAAGCATCTTAACGAGCACAAGCGAATACGAGAAGATTTGACCGTAAATCTTATTAAAAAATACGGTGATAATAAATGATAATCATACGCGGGAGGACGTAAAATGAAACAAATCAACGAACAAATTAATAAGCAAGTCGATATGAACGCGCACACCGAAGCGTCGGAAAAGTTTGCAGGCGAAAGGGGATTGTCGACCTTGTTAAAAAAGTTCAAGGACGTTGAATCTTTATGTAAAGCGTATAACTCTTTACAATCCGAGTTTACCAAGCGTTGTCAGAGAATTAAAGAGTTAGAAGGGGAAAACGTAAAACTTCAAACGCTGTTAAACAACAAGCAAAACGAGTTTGAAAATCAAGACGAAACGGCTGCAAGTATTGAAAATTCAATTGACGAAACGGAAAAAGAAAAATCTTTTTCAAACAAGGAAGAAAGTGTCGATAACGGGCTTATAGGGGAACTTGTTCGGGCAGAAAGCCAATTAGACGGTTCGAATGCGGTTAAGGAAAATTCGGTAGATTTAGCAAGCGTGCAAAGTGACGTTTTAGCGGGTGAAAGGCTTGGGAAAGTTCTTGAGTTTTTTAAAGACTTTCCTGACGCCTTAAAGTATGCGACGGAAATAGGCTGCGTCGCATGCGGCAAGAATTTTTCAAAAGACGATTTATTAAAAGCCTATATTAATATTTTACAAAGTCGTGGCAACGGCTTTTTAAACGGTTGCGATAACGGAAAGATTGACGATGAAGATTTACCCGTTTCCGTAAAAGAACGGATAATAAAGGAATATCTGTCTAATTTGCGTAGTCAACCGACAAAAACGATTTTGTTAGGCGGTAAGGGGGAAATTCCTTTAACGCCGCCTTTCAAACCGCAAAGCATAGCCGAAGCCGGCGCTTTGGCGAAAAATTTAATTAAATTAAGATAAGGAGAATTCAATGGTATCAATTTCAAGCGCGGAAAACGCGCTCAAGACAGTGTATTTAGGACCTGTCGCAGAACAAATCAATACGGAAATCAATCCGTTACTTTCAAAAATCAAACAATCTTCTCAAGACGTATGGGGTAAGGAAGTAAAACGCCTTGTTCAATACGGTATAAACGGCGGTGTCGGCGCGGGCGGTGAAACGGACGCTTTGCCGACGGCAGGCGGCAATAACTATAAAACGCTTACGTCAAGTCTTAAAAACCTTTACGGAACTATTCAACTTTCCGATAAGGCGATAAGGGCTTCTCAAAGCAGCGTGGGGTCTTTCGTGAATTTGTTAAACGCCGAAATGGAAGGTTTGGTTAAAGCGGCTTCTTTCAACTTCGGCAGAATGCTTTTCGGCGACGGAACGGGCGTTCTTGCTAAAGTCGTAAGCGTATCCGGCACGGAAGTGACGGTTGACTCGGCACGTAATCTTTTCGTCGGCATGATGATCGATTTCAGAAACGAGTCGGGCGCAATTTTGGAAGGCGTTTCGGTAAGAAGAATTATTGCCGTGGATAAAGCCAATAAAACGTTCCAAGTAAGCGGTTTATCGTTAACGTCGACGCTAGTTCCTAAAGACTCTATCGTAACCGTTCAAGGTTCGTATAATAGCGAAATTACCGGGCTTAACGCCATTTTTAAGGAAGACGGCATAATTTACGGTTTGAACAGAAGTCATAATAAGTGGCTTGTTCCTTACATGAAAAATAGCGTAGGCGAAATAACCGAATCGGAAATCCAAAAGGCGATAGACTATGTTGACGAAAACGCAGGCTCGAAAATTAATTTTATAGTGTGTTCTTCGGGCGTAAAACGCGCTTTCCAAAACCATCTTGCAACTTACAGAAGAAATACCGACGTTTTAGATCTTAAAGGCGGCTATAAGGCGATATCTTATAACGGTATTCCCATTGTTTCCGACAGATTTTGTCCCGAAGGTACGATGTATTTACTTAATACCGATGATTTTACCCTTCATCAATTGTGCGATTGGAAGTGGCTCGAAGGGGAAGACGGAAGAGTTTTAAAACAAATCCCAGGTACGCCCACTTACACGGCTACTTTGGTTAAATATGCAGATCTTGTGTGTACAAAGCCTTGCGGTCAAGCAATGCTTACGGGTATTACCGAAGCGTAAGATTAATTAACTGAGATAGTTTTTTAACACAAATAATTCGCCGTCCGGTATTATCGGACGGCGATAAAGGGGGATTTTATGAAAGTAGGTAATATTTTGCAAACGGCTGCGTTTTTATCGGGAAACGCAAAACTTTCAGAAAAGATAAAAAACGTATTGGACGACAACGACGTTTTTTCTTCCGAGGAAAAGGAAGAAGTCGATAAACTTATCGCTTGTTATAATATAACCGTTTCCGAACTATCCGGAGAATTTGTTCCGCTTTATCATAAAGAAGACTTCGACGTTATCGATAATAAAATATTTTTTAAAGATTTTTCTAAAACGCCTTTAGAGATAAAGTCGGTCTATAGGTCGGTTATTCCGCTAAAATTTAAAGTTTATCCGACTTACGTCGAGGCTGAAACGGATCGTTGCACCGTCGAATACGTATACCGTGCCGAGGAAGCAAAATCAATCTTCGACGAATGCGAACTTAGCGGAAGCATAATACCCGAAAGAGTTATCGCGGAAGGCGTGGTAAGCGAATCTTTGATAAACGTCGGTATGTATCAAGAAGCGCTTTTATGGCGCGACCGTTATGAAAAATCGGTCAAAAATTGTCTTTTAAAAAGAAAAGTCGAAAGAATAAAAACAAGGATTTGGTTCTGATGTACGGCAACTATAAAATCAACGGATTAAAAAGTAAAAAAGTTGCGCTTTTTGACTTTAATAATAGCGTTAACGGGCGTATAGACAGACTTTTGGGTAAAAATACCCTTTCCGAAATCAGTTATAACTTCGATTACACCGACGGCGGTTTGAAGTGCGGAAAGGGTATAAAAGGATTGGAAATTTTAATCGGCGAAAACCATTACGTACCGGAAGTGCCGAAAAATCATATACCTAAAAAGATTTTTTACTATAAGCGTTTTGACGAACGTAATTCTAAGCGCGACGATCGCATTTTGATACTTTATACCAACGGCGACGTTTACGAGTGGAAGATATATTCAGCAAGCGGAACAATGACTAAAATTAGCGGTTTAAGTTTTACGAAAACGCCCTTTTACGTAAATTACAGACTTAATTCCGAAGACACGATTATGTTTTCGACGGACGGTTTTTTATATGTGTATAACGGCGAAACGGTATCTGCTTTTACCGCGCCCGAAATTACTTCGATGTGCATACATAATGAAAGATTATTCGCGACGACGGGCGGCGACGAAACACAGTTGTGGTTTTCAAAAACTTTTGATCCTACCAATTGGAACGTCAATTTAGACGAAGCGGGTTTTATAGATTTTCGCACAAAGGCGGGGCGGCTTATAAAAGCACTTAGTTTCGACGGCTATTTATATGCTTTCGCTAATTACGGCATATATCGAATAAACGCCTACAACGACCAACTCGAGATGAGTGCGGAAAGTCTTTACGTTAATTCGGGACGCATTTACCGAAATTCCATAACCGAGTGCGGTAGGTACGTTATTTATTTAGCCGAGGACGGTTTTTACAGGTTCAACGGAAGTAATTCCTATAGGATTATGGACGGGCTCGATAAATATATACGCGGCGTTGATAACGAAAACGTTTCGTCGGTATACCATAACGGAAAATTGTACGTTTCGATTAATTTAAAAATTAGCGGCGAACTTGTAAAAACGATGGTTTGTTACGATGTGTACACTCAGGAATTTTATCTGTCTAAAGGACTTAACGTTTACGATCTTGAAAAAATCGACGGCGACGAGTTTTCCTTTTTGGCGGTGTTGTCGGAAGGTTACAGCGAAATCGGAACGTTATCCGACGACGGCGCTAAATTCGGAATTCCGCTTACTAAAATTTGGAAGTCGAATAAAAGCGATTACGGCGTTTACGGCGAAAAAACTCTGTCTTATTTGAGTTTGTATACGCGTAGCGACGTTACGGTAACCGTTAAAAGCGAACGCTCTGAAAAGACTGTCAAGATTAAAGGTTCGCCGTCGAGAAGAAAAATTTTGGTCGGCGTAAGAGGCAATACCTTTACGATAACCATTAAGTCAAAAAGCAAAAACGCCGAAGTATCTAAAGTTTTGTTGGAACTTCAGTACCTATAACAAATATGGAAAACGATTATTATTTTCTTGAAAGAAAAATTCGCGCGCTTGAAAGTAAAAAGGCGGCGCACTATAAAACACTCGTTTATTGTGAAAACGACGGTTTTAAAGTAGAAAACCAAATTGCAACCGAAAACACTCGAACTATTGCGGAAAGTAATTCGATTAGCGAGAACGAAAGGGTTTACAAATTGAATTTTTATTCGGAAATCCCGTCGGCTGTTTTAGTTGAAATTAACTTTAATATTGACCAAGACGATTTGTTAACGCTTGAATGCAATAAGGCAAAAGTGTTCAAGCGCGCATATAATAGCGGCAATATTGCGGTGTCGAAAACCGTTGACGTTAAAAGCGGATTAAATGAAATTATCCTGACTTTCGGTAACAAAATCGGTAAAGATTTAACGGTAAAAATTTCTGGATATTTATCTAAAGTCGACGATGACAGCGTCGTAAGCGTTTTGAACGACGGTGACGAAATTTTTCTTAGTCATTACGACGGTGCTAAAGGCGCGGCGGTATTGTATAAGGTAATCGATGGCTGTCTTCAAAAACTTTACAGCGTTTCGGAAGTAATTTCCGCAGCCATATCGCGCGCTAAAAATCAAAGCGGAGAAATCGCACTTTTTACCGTAAGGAAAAACGGAAATTTATGTTTAGAATATTTTAACCAAGATACCCGGACGGCAAGCGAAGTAACGGTTATCGCAACGGACGTTTCTAAAGTTAGCGGTAGTTATTCCGATAGCGGTGACGTAGTATACTATCTTAAAAACGGTTACGTATATAAAAGTGCGCGGCAGGGGAATAGTCGGAACGAAACGATGTTAGACGTCAAAAACATTTGTAATATTTATTCAACGCCGAACAAAGGCGGTTTGCTCATAGTTATCGGTTACGACAAGGTTGCCACCTTGTACGTTACATAAAGTTTCCCCGAAAATTAAACAAACCCTAAAGGAGATAATTATGAAAAAATTTGCATTAGGAAGGGGTAATAAATACGGCATAACTTATCTTGACGGAAAAACATTATTATACCGTGTCGACGGTACTAAGGTTTTTGAAAGGGAAGTAGGTGATCTACTCGGCGGCGAAAACCACGTTATGTACGGAGACGAAGGTATTAAACTCGACGGTAACGGTTACGTTAGGCGTAACAACGGTACGCTTGAAATTATTTAGGAGTTATAATGACGGATATTAAAAAATACAAACAATATTTACAAAAACTCGGCGGAGCGGAAAACAAAACTTATACCGACGAAAACGCCGAAAAAGACAATGCGACAACAGACAAAAAAGAAGAAAGATTAGACAAAACTTATGTCGGCGGCGACGACGTTACGCGTCCGCTTATTTATAATCCGCCGACCGACGACGAGTTGTTGTCTATCGCAAAAGCAACCTATGAAAACGGTAAAAACGAAAGTATAAAGTCGGCAAACGATGAGGCGGATAGAAAGAAAAAGTCGCTCTATAAGTCGATTAACGACCAATTAAGTACGGCAGAAGAACGTAAGGCAAATAACGAAAACATATATAAATCTGCAAAAGAAAGCCTTGAAGACGCAGTTTTAAAACGCGGAATTCAACGTTCAAGCGCTTCCATCGGCGGACTTAAAGATCTTGAAGCACAGAAAATTTCTTATATAAATAAAATCGATGACGATACTAAAAATTACATCGATAATATTAATAAAGAAATTTACGATTTAGAGTCCGATCTCGGAAAAGAAATTTCTTCTATAAACGAAAAATATGCTAATGCCGTTCAGGAAAGATTGCACGAACTAAAAAACGAGCGCGACAATAAAATCAACGAAGTTATAAAGTACAATAACACGCTCGATTTGTTTTATCCGACGGATTATTATACCGACGGCACCTTGGACGGAACGTCTAAGGATGAAGACGTAGACACCAATAACGTCAAGGAAAGATATCGCGAAAGGATTGACGAAGTTTTAAAAGACTATTTAAGTATCGGCGACGCCGAAAAAGCCTTGGAACTTTATCAAACTAACGACTCGGTAAAACGTTATCTCGGTAAGTATTACGACTACGTGTACAAACTTTTAAAAAACAACGCCGAAATCGCTGAATAAATTAAAAAACAGCCGATAACGGGCTTATAGGCTTATATTTACAATCTCGGACGCGCTAAAATAAGCGCGTCTTTTCATATAAATGTAATAAATACTACCTAAGCTAACGTATGTTAAACTATAGGTGTTATTATGAAATCGATTGTAAAAATCGACTTAAAAAATCTTCGTCATAATTTAAATTATTTAAAAAGCAAAACAGATAAAAAAATTATTTGCGTCGTCAAATCAGACGGCTACGGACACGGTATGGTGAAAATCGCTAAAGTTTGTAAAGAATACGGCGCTTTCGGCTTTGCCGTGTGCGAAGTTTATGACGGCGTAAAACTAAGGCGTAACGGCGTTGACGGTCTAATTTTGGTTATGGGCAGAACTTACGAAAAAGATTTTTATCTTTTGCGCGAGTATAATTTGTGCCAAAGTTGTTTTAGTTACGAATACGCTTTAAGTTTACAAAAGTATTTTTCAAAAATTAATGAAAAAGTCAACGTTCATTTAAAGGTAGACAGCGGAATGCGACGCTTCGGCTATAGCGTCGATAGCGACGAGATATATAAAATAATTGAAACGAAAAATATGAAAAATCTTGCGGTAACGGGCTTATACACCCACTTTTCATGCGCGGACGACGTTAATTGCGATTATACTTTAAAGCAATATAACGACTTTTTAGCGGCGGTTAATTTATTCGATACAAGTAAGATTTTATTGCACGCATCGAATTCTTCTGCCTTTTTTAATTTTCCCGATTTAAATGAAAACGCCGTAAGGCTTGGCTTAGCGCTTTACGGTTTCGGCGATAATAATCTAAGACCGCTTATTAAGTTTACTACGAAAATCGAGCATATCCTTAACGTTTCCGAAGGCGATTTAGTCGGATACGGCGGCTTATATAAAGCCAAAGTAAACGGAAAAATAGCGGTTATTCCTATTGGCTATTATAACGGTTTTAATCCGCCGTCGGAAAAATTTTGCGTGCGGGTAAACGGACAAAGTTTTAAAGTCGTCGGCAGGGTTTGTATGAATCATTCCTTTGTGGACGTGACGGGCGGCACGGTAAACGAAGGCGATGAAGTTACCGCTTTAGAAACCGCAAATGATTACGAAGAATTATCAAAAGCGCAAAACCAATCGATATATAATCTTTTGTGCAATATCGGTAGACTTAACGCGAAAAAATATAAATTCTGAAATAAATTTTTAATTTTACTACGAAAATCGCACCGACTTTCTATTGTACGATTAAATTTTGCAGTTAATTTTTATACACTTAAGAGTTGATGTCTATACATTTAGTCGATTTTAATTTTTTTAAATTTTACTCTCATAAGCGCCCATTCGGCAGCGAATGTAAACCGCGGAAAAATCGAGCATAAAAAGAGGTATAACGACAAAACGCTATACCTTAATTATAATTTTGTTAACAAATATTTACGACATTAATGCGTGAAACCGCTATTTACGACATTAATGCGTGAAACTGAGTTACGATTTTTCGCCGAGGGCTTCCTTCGGCGTTTTTCCGTACAATTTTTTAAAATAACGATAAAACGTGGCAAGACTTTCGAATCCGCATTCGTAGGCAAGGTCTATTATGCTGGCGTTTTCTTTATGCTTGGCTTTTTTTATCATTTGCTGAAGCCTTACCGTATTGACGTAATTGTTAAGGTTTTCGCCGATATAGCGGTTGAACAGTTTTGAAAAATAATATTTGTTGTATCCGAACTCCGCAGAAATCGATTCAAGGGTAAGTGGAGAGTCGTAATTAGCGTCGATATAATCGAGTATTTTCACAAGAAGTTCTACACTGTTGTTTTTCTGAATTGGGTTTAAGGGATAATGCGCGATAAGTTCGCCCATGATAACGTCGACGTAACCTTTTTTTATTAGTGTCGACTTGGAACTTAAGTTTTGTTGCAAATTGGCGATTAAAGGTTTAAGCGTTCGGTTAAATTCCTTATCTGCCATAAGTGGCGGTAACGTCATCTTAGCAAGCGGCTTTTCGAAGTCGGTGTAAATATTAGGCGGAATCATAAAAACAAATTTTTTATAATCGCTTATTACGTCGTAACTGTGTGAATAATATCTTTGAACAAAGACTATATCGTCGGCGCTCGCCTCGATTTCCTCGCCGTTTACTACGGCTTTTACCGAGCCGCTTATAACGTAAATCATTTCGAAAGAACGGTGAAAGTGAGGGTTTACCACCGAATTACTGCCTATAAACAGTTTTAGGTCGACTAATCTGTCGTTGTAACTTTCGTATGTTAGATTTTCAAGTTTTTCTTTCATAATACCAATATTTGAGAAGTTTTTGATTACAATTGATAGGAAATTATCAATTTTTACTGTTATTATATCATTGACAAGCCTATATGTCAATCGGTTTTTAACCGACTTTTCGACATTGCGTATTAGGCATAAAAAAATTATTCAAGTAAGGAGACGAAAACAATGCAATTAAGCGTAGTTAACAGTGTGTTCGGCGGTATGACTTTAGACGAAAGTCTTAAATTTCTTTCCGAGCACGGCGTACATCAATTGGAACTCGGCGTAGGCGGATATCCCGGAACGGTTCACGCAGACGCTAAAAAACTCATTCACGACGAAGAGGGTAGAAAAACTCTCGTCGACACTTTTAAAAAATACAATGCGACGATTTCCGCGATTGCCGTACACGGCAACTGCGTGCATCCCGATAAAAAGATTGCCGAAGGTTTCCAGACCGATTTCGAAGCGGCTTGCATTTTAGCCGAACAAATCGGCGTAAAACGCATCGTTACTTTTTCAGGTTGTCCCGGAAGCGACGAAGACGCAAAGCAACCGAGTTGGGTAACTTGCGCATGGCCGTCGGAATATCTCGACGTTTTAGACTATCAATGGAACAAAGTACTTATTCCTTATTGGAAAGAAGCCGTTAAATTCGCATCCTCGCACGGCGTTGAAAAAATTGCCCTCGAAATGCACCCCGGGTTCTGCGTATATAACCCCGAAACTTTGCTTAAGTTAAGGGCTGCGGTCGGTCCCGTTATCGGCGCAAACCTTGATCCTTCTCACCTTATTTGGCAAGGGATGAACATCATCGACGTAATTTACACTCTCGGCGACGCGATTTACTATTTCCACGCTAAGGATACCGAGTTAAATGCACGCAACATCCGCAAAAACGGCGTTTTGGATACCAAACATTACGGTGACCTTGCAAATCGTTCGTGGGTTTTCCGTACTATGGGTTACGGTACCGATCATTGGAAGCAAATTTTCTCGGCTTTAAAAATCGTCGGATATAACGACAGTATTTCCATCGAACACGAAGACGCGCTTATGGAACCTTTGGAAGGTCTTGAAAAGGCTATAGAATATTTGCAAGGCGTTATCATTAAAGGCGGCGACGCTAAAATGTGGTGGGCATAACAGGTGGTAACTAATATGAAAATAGGTGTTCAATTATATTCTTTGCGTAACGAAATATCGTCGCTCGGCTTGGAACCCGTTTTAAAAATGGTTGCGGACGCAGGTTACGACTGCGTGGAATTCGCCGGTTTTTACGATTTAACCCCGGCCGAAGTCAAAGCACTTTTGGACAAATACGGTTTAGAAGGTATATCTGCTCATATCGGTGTGGATAAGATAAAAGAACAACTCGATTATATCGACGTTATCGGTATTAAGTCGGTATATATTCCTTGGGTAGGTTATGACGAGTTAAATACCGATTTGGACGGTTTGGTCGCTAAAATCAAAGCGATACAGCCCGAACTCGAAAAAAGAAACGTTACCTTCGGATATCACAACCACTCTCACGAATATACCGACGGAAAAGATTTGATTTACGATCTTTTATCCAAAACTGAAAATTTCTACAGCGAAATCGACACTTTCTGGGTTAAAGTCGCGGGCTTGGAACCCGTCGATATGATGAAAAAATACGGCGACAGACTTGCTTGCTTGCATATAAAAGAATTGGCAAACAGCGGCGACCGTAAAGATCCCAACCCCGTAGTAGGCGAAGGTTCGGTCGGTTTTGAAAAAGTTTTCTCTCTCGCTAACGAAATGGGTATAAACCTCGCTATTTTGGAAGTAGAGGGTTTCCCTTGCGACGTAGCGACTTATCTTAAACAAAGTTACGAAAACATGAAAAAGTTTTCGCAAAACAAATAAAATAAAAAATATCGATAAAGGAATAACAATTATGGAAAAGAAATTAAGATTAGGCGTTATAGGCTGCGGCGGAATCGCAAACGGTAAACATATGCCTGCCGAAAAAAACAATCCGAGAGCCGAAATGGTCGCTTTCTGCGACATTATTTTGGAAAGAGCCGAAAAGGCGAAAAAGGACTTCGGTACCGAAGAATGTAAAGTTTACGAAGATTACAGAGAACTTTTAAAAGATAAAACTATCGACGCGGTACTCGTACTTACCCACAACGCAGCACACTGCCAAATAACGGTCGACGCGCTTAACGCAGGCAAACACGTTCTTTGCGAAAAGCCCATGGCGACAAGTTACGAAGAAGCGTGCAAGATGATAGACGCCGCTAAAAAGAACAATAAAGTTCTTACCATCGGTTATCAAGGAAGATGGCGTAACGACAGTATGTATATGAAAAAACAAGCCGAAAAGGGCGTTTTCGGCGAAATCTATTACGCGGAAGCAATCGCTATAAGAAGAAGAGCCGTTCCTACTTGGGGCGTATTTATCGACGAAGAAAAACAAGGCGGCGGTCCGCTTATCGATATCGGTACGCACGCACTCGATTTAACGCTTCATATGATGAACAACTACGAACCCGCTTATTGTGTAGGTAAAACTTTCCATAAACTTAATAAAGACACCGAAACAGGCAATGCTTGGGGCGATTGGGATACCGAAAAATTTACTGCGGAAGATTCCGCGTTCGGTTTCATCGTAATGAAGAACGGCGCGGTTATTTACTTAAAGAGCAGTTGGGCGCTTAACATGGCTGATCCTAAGGAAGCGATAACGGTTATCTGCGGAGACAAAGCGGGTGCCGATATGCTCGACGGTTTACGCATCAACGGCGTTATGGACGGAAGACAATATATTATGAAGCCCGATTTTAAGAGCGGCGGCGTAGCGTTCTACGACGGTGCCGGCGGGAACAGCCCTGCCGATTTAGAGGCTTTAAACTTTACCGCTGCCATTTTGGACGGTGCCGAACTCAACGTTAAACCCGAACAAGCGGCTTGCGTTACGAGGATTTTGGAAGCAATTTACGAATCCCACAAAACCGGTAAACCCGTTTACTTTGACTGATTTAGGAGCATTAAGATATGAGAATTACCGTTGTTTGCGAATATAACGCGAGTATGGATAGCGCGGAAGGTAAAGCCGCTTATCCCGAAGGGCTCGGTAACTGCCTTAAAAACAATTTCGAATCTTTCGGCAACGAAGTAACCCTTATTACTTACGACGACAAACGCCACGCCGAAGAACTTACTTTAGACTTGCTTAAAAAGACCGACGTTTTGGTTTGGTGGGGGCATTGGTATCACGGCTCGATTTCAACCGAAACTGCCGAAATGGTCGCTACCGAAGTAAATAAAGGTATGGGCTTTATAGCGTTACATTCGGCACATCACAGCAAGCCTTTCAAAAGACTTATGGGTACGCCTTGCAATCTTATCTGGCGCGAAGTTAACGAGAAAGAGCGTATTTGGGTTATAGATCCCGTGCATCCCATTGCAAAAGGATTACCCGATTACTTTGAAATTCCTCACGAAGAAATGTACGGCGAACGCTTCGAAATTCCCACCCCCGACGAACTCGTATTTATAAGTTGGTTCCAAGGCGGCGAAGTTATGCGTAGCGGTTGCGTTTTTAAACGCGGACTCGGCAAAGTATTCTTTTTACGTTGCGGTCACGAAACTAACCCCACTTATCATAACGATTACGTTAAGACCGTTCTTAAAAACGCAACTGAGTATTTAAAACCCGTTATGCGTATCGACGAGTTCGCTCCCGACCATAGACCTAATGCCCCCGAAGGCGAGTTGGTCATTAAGGACTGATTTTAATATAAGGTAAGATTTAACGAATGCGGAACGGCAAAAATTGCCGTTCCGCCTTTTCATTCCGATTTTTCGATATAATTTTAACTAAATTTTCGACTTTTGACAAAACTTAGTCCGATAAATCTTGATAGGTTTTAATTTTTATGTTACAATAATTGTGTACGCAAATTAACGGCAAGGTGCGGGGTGGACGAAATATGAAAGAGTTTTTATCGGGCTTTTTAGTATTGTGCGGATATTTTTTATTGTGCGCCGCTGCTTCTATTCTGTGCCGTAAGACCTTAAAAATCAAGGACGAGATTTTTAGAAAAATTCTTCATTACATATTACTCGGTTCGGTTTTCGTTTTGACGTACGTCAATAAAACTTGGTGGAAGTCTGCGCTTTCCTGTGTTTTGTTCATAGTTTCTGTATACCCGATACTATGCGTCGCAGAAAGGTCGCAAAGTTATTCGGAAACCGTTACGGAACGTAAAAAAGGCGAACTTAAAAGCAGTTTGATACTTGTTTTTTTTACGTTCGCCGTCGTGATAAGCGTTTGTTGGGGATTATTTTTAAATAAGCATATTGTGATAGCCGTAATACTTTGCTGGGGTGTAGGCGATTCCTTTGCCGCGCTTATCGGAAAAAGATTCGGAAAACGTAAGATATATAAAGACAAAACTTTAGAAGGTTCGCTTGCAATGGCGATTACTTCCTTTATAACGGTATTTATTGTCTTTATCGCGGCAAGCTTGCTGCCATGGTATTTGTCGCTCGTGACCGCGTTTGTCGCCGCGATAACCGTTTCGGTAATCGAACTTTTTACGCCTAACGGCTTTGATACGGTAACTTGTCCGTTGGGGGGCGGCGGTTGTCATAATTTTATTTCTTCTTATTTTCGGGGGACTTAGCGTATGAGCGCGAAATCGGGTAGAAGAACGTTGCTTTGGTCGGTTATTATGAGCGCGCCCGGTCCGATTGTAGTCGGCATAGGACTTATAATAGGAAAAAGTTCCACGCAGTTAGCCGATTTTATAAGAAGAAGCATAGAACTTTTAGCGATAATTTTATCTTTTGTCGTATTTTCGGTTACGGCAAAAGACGGTGCTGCTGACAAAAATAAAAAAGACCGGCTTGAAAAAGCTGTCGATATTTTCGTAAGCGTCGCTATGATTTTGTCCGGCATAATTATGCTTATCTTGGCTGTTACTTCAGAAAATTCCGAAAAAGGAAACGTGATTTTCGGGCTTATAATAGCCTTGCTCGGAGTTGTTGCCAACACTTTTTTTTGGTTGAGATATAAAAAACTCGGCAGAATAGACGGAAATAGCGTTTTGCTTACTCAAAGCAAACTTTACCGTGCGAAAACTTTTGTCGACTTATCGGTTATGGTTTCGTTATCGGTTCTTTTGCTGTCGTCATCGCCGAAAGTTTGCTACTATTTCGACCTTATAGGAACAATTTGCGTTTCTGTTTATTTGATTTTCACGGGAATAACTTCCTTATTAAAGAAATCTCATCTTTAGCCGCACACTGTTAATGCTCCCTTGACCGCAAGGGATCTGTTGCGTAGTGACGGAAATGTTGTTTTTGACTTTCTTCCGCCTATCGGCTCCCTTGACTGCAAGGGA
>CAYNYV010000023.1:0-22260 GCA_964401515.1 uncultured Christensenella sp. | reverse complement strand
TCCTATGACTGTAAAATATTTTTCTAACTGTAAAAAAAGATTAAAAACGAGCATAAGGTTTAAAGTTTGCACCATGTTGTTCGTAGACATTATCGCAGGCATTTTAATGTGTTGCGAAGACTAATAACAAGCGGATTTGTATTTATTAATAAATAACGTTAAAATTAGGACTGTTACAATTTTTTTGTAACAGCCTTTTACTATATGATTCTTTTGCCTATTAAAAGATCGCCGATACCGTTTCGTTAAAATCACACTATTATATCGGCGCTATCCTTTCCGTTTCATACCATTCTTATTCATATGAAAAACGAAATAGCGGATTAAGCGTTGCAGCACGGATATTTATGGTATTAGGTTGTATTGCTAACTTTTTCGTTTTTTGGGTGTACGGCACGGCAATATTAATGGCTATTACGGATAGCGTCGATAGTTTTTGGGGTGCTATTCCTATAGCGTTATTTTCGCTTGTTTGGTGCTTGCCGATGACCGTTAAGTACTTTTTGAATATTAAAAACGGTGAGAGAACGGGCGTATGCTTCAAAATTTTCAGTTTACTTTTCGTTAGCATGATTGCCGGGATATTGATGCTTTGCGACGAAGCAAACGAAAATCAAAGAACATGAAACCGAGAATAAATCATTAAAATCAAAAAGACTATTGCGAGTAGCGTTTAAGTTGCGATAGTCTTTTTTAAATAGTTGTTCATATGGTTATATGCGTCGTCGATAACGTAAGGCGAAGCGGCTTAAAATTATTGTTTTTATAGTTGGGGTAAATTAAAAAAAATCGCCGAATAAGGCGATTTTTTAAATTTAAAGAAAAGTGATTTTTTAAAGTATGATAAATAAGAAAGAGTTACCTTTGGAAGTCGCAGATTTTGAAAAGGAAGTTTTCAAAAATCGTCGTGTCGCCGTCGCTTGCGAAAAATTCGGGATGGAACTGAACGAGATGTATATTCCTTACCGAGTGTTCGAGCGCGGCAACGGGGCAATCGTCGGTTTTTGCCGTTACCGTAAAACCTTCGGGAACAATCGTAACCATATCGTAATGCGTCATGTATTCGTTGGAATATTCTAACCCGTCGAAAAGTTTTCCGCCCGAAAAGCGTGTTTTCGTCGCTCCGAATTCGGGGTTGTTCGATTTTTCAACCTTGCCGCCGAATTTCGTAACCGTAAGTTGCATTCCGTAACATATCCCCAAAACGGGAATACCGAGATTGAAAATTCTTAAATCGACGTCGGGTGCGTTCGGTTCAAACGAACAAGCCAAACTTCCCGATAAGATAATTCCGCCGACGTCCAAAAACGACGGTTTATAAAACTCGAAACCGTGCTTTTTGACGACATAATCTATATTAAACTTTTCCATTGCGGCGGTTAAAAGGTCGAGCCTTTCCGCGCCGAAGTCGATAATTAGTACTTCCATATTTTCCGTAACAAGGTAGCGTTTTTAAATATTCGTTTGCAAAATCGTAAAAATTACTAACTTAAGATAAAACCGAATTGCAATTAATAAGTATATCTTATATTAGCAAAATATGCGTAAAAAGTAAACTAAATAAAGTTGACAATTAAGAAAAGATTTTTCTTTGAAAAAAATTATTTATTATTTGTCTTTTTTAATAAAAATTTGACAATGCTTTAACTATCGCCGAGAGGAGGCTGTTTTTGTCGAAAAAGAAATTTTAGACGTAATTTTTCAAAAGGTCGGAAAAATTTCTAAAATAGGGCGTAATCGGTGCGGAGAAGTTTAAACCGAGATTTTATGCTAAAAAGAAAGAATAGGTGTGTTTTTTACTTTATCGACTTTGCTTGCTTATTTTTTATTTGCCGTGTTATTCAAAAATACTCTTGTTTGATAGTACGAACTCAACTTTAACGGTCGGGTTCGTGTTTTTTCTTTCGTAAGATTTTTCTGCGAAAAACAGCGATTTTTTTGACGTTTAATAAAAAAACAGCCGCAAAAAAAGGAAAATGCAAAAATAAATTGTATAATAAAATGTAAGGAAGTTCGACGCGGAATTAATTTTATTTTTAAACGTCTTTAAAAAGTAAAAATCGTCCTTTTTTAAGGCGTCGTCGGCGGGTTTCGTTTAAAAATACCTTTACGGTTTTGATATGACAGATCAGAATTTTCAAAAATTTATCGAAGAACTTAAGAGCCGCAACGAAATCGTTGAAGTCGTTTCGGCATACTGCCAATTAGAAAGAAAAGGCGGTTCCTATTGGGCGCGTTGTCCCTTGCCGGGGCATATGGAAAAAACGCCGTCCTTTTGCGTGAACCAAGCAGGGCAGTTTTTTAAGTGTTTCGGCTGTCAACGCGGCGGCGACGTAATAAAGTTTATTATGGAAGTCGAAAGTCTCGGTTATATGGAGGCTGTAAAGTTTTTGGCAAACCGCGCTAATATGGAAATGCCTAACTCTTCCTTCCAAGAAGACGCTAAACTCGAAGAAAACGCCAAAAACCGCGCCGTAAGGCTTGCTATTTTGAAAGATACCGCCCGTTTTTATGTGGACAACCTTCAAAAAAAAGAAGCCGAACCTTATCTCGATTACATATATAAACGCGGTTTTAACCAAACTACGATAAGGGCTTTCGGGCTCGGGTGTTCGCTCGATTACAATTCGTTGCCGCAGTTTTTAAAACAAAAGGGTTATAAATACGAAGACATGGTGGCGGCGGGCGTGGTCGCTTACAACAAGGACACCGAAGAATACACGGATTTCGAAGCCAAAAGGCTTATCGTTCCGATTATAGACAGTTTTTCCAACGTTTTGGCTTTCGGCGGAAGGGTTTTAGAAGCAAAACCGGATTTTGCGAAATACAAAAACACGCGTGAGACGAGCGTTTTTATAAAAAACCGCACGATTTTTAACGCAAACAATATTAAAAAACTCAAACGCGAAGTCGGTACTTTGCCCTATCTTATTCTTGTCGAGGGGTATATGGACGTCATCGCGTTGCACGCAAGCGGTATAAAAAACGCCATTGCAAGTATGGGGACGTCGCTTACCGTCGAACAAGCAAGGCTTATACAAAGGTATTCCGAAACCGTTATCGTAAGTTACGACGGAGATGCCGCCGGGCAGAAAGCAACGTTTAGGGGAATGCAGATTTTAAAGGATGCCGGGCTTAACGTTAAAGTTGTTTCCATTCCCGATAAAATGGATCCCGACGAATACGTGAAAAAACGTGGCGTTGACGCCTATAAAGATCTTTTGTTGTCGGCTCAACCGCTTATAGACTACAAGCTTACCTATTTATCAAAAACTTTCAACTTAAACGACGCCGTCGAAAGACGTAAATTTTTGGATAAATCTCTACAAGTCATTTCGGAAAGCGATAAGGAATTCGAGCGTGAAGAACTTTTGCGGAAATTGAGCGAGGTTTCAAACATTACCTACGAATCTTTAAAGCGTGACCTTGACGGAATTAATAAAAAGTCCGCCTATAAGCCCGATATCGCCGTAAAAGACGTTCAATCGGAAGTTTATCAGGAAGAAGATTCGGCGCTTTTAAAGGCTGAAAGATTTATACTTTCGGCAATTATTTTTAAAAAGTCTTACGCTAAAGTAAGTGATTTAGACGATTTGGAATTTACTTCTCAATTAAGAAGCGAGATAGCCGCGCTTATTTTGCAGTTAAACGATACCGACGCAAGTTGCGACAGCGTAAGTTTGGCAAGGACGCTCGGCGACGATTATTTGTCGGAACTCAGTTACATTTTCGACGCGGTGGACGGCGTTTATTGTCCTAACGGTTACGAAAAATATTATAACGATTGTTTAAAATGCGTCAAACGGCATGGTTTGGAAGTCGATTTGTCGTATTTGGAAAACTTCTGCAAAAACGAAACGGACGTTACGAAGCAGATGAAAATAATTCAAAAAATTCAAGAAAAAAACAAGTTGTTGTTTCAACTTAAAACGGAGGATAAAATATGATTGAAGATGCTGCTTTGGCGGAAATAGCCAACGAGATTATTACCGACTATAAAAAACGCGGCACCATTACGATGAACTCTTTGTGCGATCGTCTTGAAAAAGTTCAAATGACTGACGAACAGATGGAAAATATGTGTAACGTCATCGAAGAAGCGGGCATACAGGTCGTTGACGAAACGAGTCAGGAACAGGAACTTTACGACCAACTCGTTAAAGAAATCAGTATGGACGATCCCGTAAAAATGTACCTTAAAGACATCGGTCGTGTTCCTCTTTTATCGAGTGACGAGGAAATCGAACTTGCTAAACGTATGGCGGCGGGAGACATGGACGCGCGCCGTACTTTGGCGGAAGCAAACTTAAGGCTTGTCGTTTCCATTGCTAAACGCCACGTCGGTAGAGGAATGCATTTTTTAGATCTTATTCAAGAAGGCAACATGGGGCTTATGAAAGCCGTTGAAAAATTCGATTACGAAAGGGGATATAAACTTTCCACATACGCCACTTGGTGGATACGTCAAGCGATAACTCGCGCCATAGCGGACCAAGCAAGGACTATAAGAATCCCTGTGCATATGGTTGAAACCATTCACAGACAAGCACGCGTAACCCGCCTTTTAATGCAAGAACTCGGCCGAGATCCTTATCCTTCCGAAATTGCCAAGGAAATGGGTATACCCGAATCGCGCGTTATCGAAATCCAAAAGATAGCGCAAGATCCCGTATCTTTGGAAACGCCTATCGGCGAAGAAGAAGACAGCCATTTAGGCGACTTTATCGTTGACGAAAACGCTCAAGCACCGAGCGATATGGTTGAAACTTCCATGCTAAAAGAACAACTTATCGGCGTTTTGGATACGCTTACCCCGCGTGAAGAAAAGGTTTTGCGTTTGCGTTACGGTATCGACGACGGCAGACCGCGCACTTTAGAAGAAGTCGGTAAGGAATTTAACGTTACGAGAGAACGTATCCGTCAAATCGAAGCCAAAGCACTCAGAAAACTCCGTCATCCGTCGAGATCCAAAAGACTTAGGGATTTTCTTAACTGATGACTAAAAGAATTCAAACGGTAACTTCCCTAATAAAAAAATGCGACGTTTTCGCCGACGTCGGTTGTGACCACGGCTACGTTTCAAAAAACGTGTTGGACGAAAAACTCGCAAAAAAAGTTTATATAACGGACGTTTCCGAGCCGAGCCTTGAAAAGGCAATAAGTCTTTTAAACCGATTTTATCCCGATAAATTTACTTCTTTTTTAACCGACGGACTTGACGGCGTTCCCGAACCCGACGAGGTTTTAATTGCCGGAATGGGCGGTGAGGAAATTGTTAAAATTCTCAAAAAGTGCCCCTATAAGCCCGTTATCTTAATATTGCAGCCTATGAAAAACGCCGATAAAGTGCGTAAGTACCTACATAACGAAGGTTACGGTTTGGAACGCGATTTTATGTTTTTTGCGGACGGCAAGTATTACGAGATTATGCGCGCCGTGCTGTCTTATAGCGACGGCTATACCGAAAAAGAAGAACTTTACGGGCGCGAAAATTTAAAGGGTAACAAAGACTTTTTGCTTTATTTAGATAAAAAGATATCGGAAACGGAAAAACTTTCGCTTATCGGAAACTTAAAAGAAGATTCGAAAAAAGAGATTTCCGAAAGACTTGAAACTTTAAGAGGATTAAAAGATGAAATTAAAAGAAATACATGAACTTATCGATCGTTTTGCACCTTTTGAACTTTCGCCTATGTATGAAAAAAAGTGCAACTTCGTCGATAACAGCGGTATAATAGTCGATACGGAAGCCGATATTACCAACGTCGTGTTCGCGTTGGACTTGACGGATAAGACCGTAGAATACGCCCAATGGGTTAAAGCGGGGCTTATCGTAACTCATCATCCCGCTATTTTTTACGGAATCAAAAAGATCGACGGCGTATTGCTTAAAGCGGCTTCGGCGGGAATAGGCGTTATTTCCTGTCACTTGAATTTCGACGTCGCCGAAAGGGGAATCGATTACTTTTTTGCTAAAGGCATTGCAAACCCCGACGATAAAGACATCGAAATTTTAGAACCTTTGCTTTCGGGTACGGGTTACGGAAGGCGTTATCCGGTAGGAAAGTCGCTCGAAGAACTTGCCGAAAACGTAGAAAGAGAGTTCAAAACAAGGGTAAACGTTTACGGCGATAAAACGGCGTATATCAAAAAAGCGGCGAGTTTTTGCGGCTCGGGGCTCGATATGAACGCTTTAAACTATCCTGCCGACGTTTATATATCGGCGGACATTCCGCACCATATTTTAGTCGAAGCGGTAAAAAGCGGTAAGCGCGTTATTTCGATGACGCACTTTGCAAGCGAAAACTACGGTATGAAAAACATTTGCAAGCATTTTTCAAATATTTATAGATTAAAAAACAAACTCGATTTCAGTTTCTTTGACGACGACAGATTTATTTGATCGGGTTAGTAAGGAGAAAATCATGATAGAAAAATTATTAGAATATCAGAACGTTGACGCAGAATTAAAAGCAATCGAAAACGACCTGAAAAAGAGCGAGGAATTTAAAAAATACGCTCAAGCGGTTAAGTTTTTAAAGACGGTTTCCGACAGCAAAACGCAAATCGAAGCCAAAGCGGCATCGCTTTTGTCGGGAATTAAGGTTTTGGAAGACCGCCTTAACGAACTTAACGAAGACAAACGCGAGTTTTCGACCATCGAAGAAATCGACGACGAAGATACTTTGGCTTTTTTAAAGAAAAAATCGCAAGAACTCGCCGAAAAGTACGCTTCGCTCGAAGGTGAAATTACAAAACTTACCAAGGAAATGACCGAACTTGCCGCTCAATATAAAAAACTTATGGCAAGTACCAAACTTATGCTTGCTCAGCAAGACGATTACAAACTTAAATACGAAGAATTATCCAAGCAAAAAGACGACGAAAAGAAGGCTATCAAGCAAAAACTTGCCGTTATCGCCAAGGATATTCCGGCAGAGTATTTAAATAAGTATAAGGAAAAGCGCAAAGACCCTAAGTTCCCGATTGTTTACGAGGTAATGGGTAAGCACTGTTCTGCGTGCGGAACGGAACTAAGTCAGTTGGAACTTACTCGTCTTAAAAACGATAAAATCATCGAATGCGAAAATTGCAGAAGATTAATTTTTACCAAAGAATAAAAAAATTTTCAACGTAAGGTAAAAATACTTGACAAACGTTATAAAAACAATATATAATATCTGCGTAAGGTGAATTTACTTTACGCTTTTATTTTTCGGCGGTGGAACATGAAGATCGAGGAAACCTTGTATTCCGAACTTTTAGATTTATATAAAGGTCTTTTAACGCCGCTTAAAGGCGAGATTGCCGAAATGTATTTTTCGTGCGATCTTTCTTTGTCGGAGATTGCCGAAATCAAAAGTTGTACCCGTCAAAGCGTTTTGGATGCTATAAAAACGGTGAAGACCGAACTCGACGCCTTTGAAAAGGCAGTCGGCTTTAAGGCGTACAAACACAAGGTCGATAAGATTATCGAGGAACTTCCCGAAGGCGAAAAAGAAAAGTTAAAAGGAATTTTGGAAAAGTAATGGCAGCATTTTCATCGTTAGGCGAAAAATTGAATCACGTCTTTTCTAAACTGACGAAGCGCGGAAAACTCACCGAACTTGAAATAAAACAAGCCATGCGTGAAATCCGTATCGCTCTTTTAGAAGCGGACGTTAATATAAAAGTCGCAAAGGATTTTATCGCGACGGTTTCAGAAAAAGCCGTCGGGCAAGATATTTTAAAAAGTCTTAACCCGACGCAGCAGGTAATTAAAATCGTCAATGAGGAGTTAATTGCTCTCATGGGCGGTCAAAACCAAAAACTCGAAGTCGCCGCTAAACCGCCGACGGTAATTATGATGTGCGGCCTTCAAGGCGCGGGTAAAACCACGCTTTGCGGTAAACTTGCGCTTTTACTTAAAAAACAAGGCAAAAAACCTTTACTTGTTGCGGGTGACGTTTACAGACCTGCCGCAATCAAACAACTTGTCGTCGTAGGTGAAAAGGCGGGTGTGAATGTTTTTGAAAAGGGACAGTCAAACCCCGTTAAAATCGCGCAAGAAGGTATCGAACACGCTAAACAATTCGGTTTCGATACGGTTATTATAGATACGGCAGGGCGGCTTGAAATCGACGATAATTTGATGGAAGAACTCGAAAACATCAATGCGGCGGTAGCGCCTACCGAAATTTTACTCGTCGTTGACTCGATGACCGGACAAGTCGCGGTAAACGTTGCGCAAGGCTTTTCGTCAAGGCTTCCCGTAACGGGCGTAGTGCTTACCAAACTTGACGGCGATACACGCGGCGGCGCTTGTCTTTCCGTCAAGGCGGTTACGGGTAAACCCATAAAATTCTGCGGCGTCGGTGAAAAACTTACCGATATCGAGCCTTTCTATCCGGACAGAATGGCTAACAGAATTCTTGGTATGGGCGACGTGCTTACCCTTATCGAAAAGGCTCAAGAAGCCATAAAGGAAGAAGACGCAAAAAAACTCGAAAAGAAGTTAAAAGATAACTCTTTCGATTTAAACGATTATCTCGAACAAATCGACATGCTCAAAAAAATGGGCGGCGCGAGTGCCGTTATGTCGATGATGCCGGGTATGGGAAAACTTAAAATCAACGAGGGCGATATCGACGAAAAACAAATTTACCGCACGAAAGCGATAATTCAATCGATGACGATGAAGGAAAGAAAAAATCCTCAAATACTTAACTACTCGCGCAAGATGCGTATTGCAAACGGAAGCGGTACTTCGCTTCAACAAATCAACGCGCTTTTAAAGCAGTACGAGCAGGTTAAAATAATGATAAAACAAATGAAAAACGGCAAAGGGAAACTTCCTTTCAAGTTTTAAAAATTGCCGATAATCGACCTATAGACGGGCTTTTAGTCAAAATATTACATTTTAAGACACAATAAACTAAAAAAATTTTAATTAACATAAATCAATACGGAGGTATTTTCATTATGGCAGTAAAAATGAGATTGACAAGAATGGGCGATAAAAAATCACCTTTTTATCGTATCGTAGTTGTTGATAGCAGAGTAGCAAGAGACGGTAAGTATATCGACAAGGTCGGTCACTACAATCCTACTACTCAACCTGCGGAAGTAGTTATCAATGCCGAAAAGGCAAAAGATTGGCTCTCTAAAGGCGTTCAACCTACCGAAACCGTTAAGTCCCTTCTCGTTAATGCAGGCGTTATTGAAAAGAGCAATAAATTGTCCCCTGCAAAGACAAATCCTAAAAAGAAAAAAGACTAATAGGTGAAGTATGTTAGACCTTATTAAATACGTAGTATTTCAATTTGCCGAACATAAAGACCAAGTCGAATTTCAAGTCGAAGAAAAGGGTGACAACGTAAACGTTACCGTACTTTTACTTCCCGAAGACATGGGCAAAGTCATCGGCAGACAGGGCAAAATCGCAAAGGCTTTAAGGACTCTCGTTAAATCGGCTTCCGCAAAGTCGGGAAAAAGATATAATATCGAAATTTCTGAAAAAGCAGGGGCGTAGTTTGCCCTCTTTTTCTTTCTATGGTATAACGTTTGCGTACAAGCAATTTTGTAATATGCAATTTCATTGTTTTGCGATATTGCGACTTTACAAGCGAAGCGTTACGCAGTTACAACAAACTAAGGAAGGCTTATGGAAGTTATTCAGATAGGCGTCGTATTAAAACCGCAAGGTATTTTAGGACAATTAAAAATCAGTAACCTAACCGACGGCGCGGAGGCAATTAAAAATTTAACAAACGTTTTTATTGACGGCTGCGAGTATAAAATATTGTCGAAAAGCGTTGGCGGCGAATTTATCTTTCTTACCTTAAAAGGGGTTGCCGACAGAAACACTGCCGAACTTTTACGCGGTAAAAGCGTTTTTTGCGATAAATCGCAACTTGTGATCGAAAGCGACAGATTTTTCATCGCCGACCTTTTGGGGTGCGATTTATATTTGTCGAGCGGTAAGTTATTGGGTAAAATTACCGACGTTACAACCACCAACGTCGATATTTTTACCGTCGAAACGGCAGAAGGAATTTGTTGTTTTCCGTTTTTGAAAAAACTTAACGCCGAAATAGATATCGAAAATAAAAAAATGACTGTTGACGCAAAAACGTTTACGGAGGTTTGTACCTATCAATGAGAATAGACATTTTAACGCTGTTTCCCGAAATGTTTACCGCTCTTAACGAAAGTATCATAGGCCGTGCGGTAAAATCTAATAAGGTGGAAATCGTCGTTACCGATATACGCGACTTCGCGCTCGATAAGCATAGACGGTGTGACGATTATACTTTCGGCGGCGGCGCGGGTATGGTTTTAATGCCCGAACCCGTCGGAAGAGCAATTGAAACGCTCGATCCCGACCATGCGGCAAGACGAATATATATGTCGCCTAAAGGAAAAACTTTTACCCAAAAGGACGTTGCGACGCTTTTAAATAACGACCGACTTCTATTCTTGTGCGGACATTACGAGGGAATAGACCAACGTATTATAGACCTTTTTATCGACGAGGAAATGTCTATCGGCGATTACGTTTTGACGGGGGGCGAACTTCCCGCAATGGTAATTACCGATGCAATTTGCCGATACGTTGACGGCGTTATTTCAAAAGATTCTTTAAAAGACGAAACTTTTACAAACAGACTCGTCGAATACCCCCAATACACTCGTCCGCAAGAATACCGCGGGCTAAGGGTTCCGGACGTTTTAATATCGGGCAATCATGCCGAAGTCGATAAATGGCGGTCGGAACAATCCGTTATACTTACCAAAAAACTTCGCCCCGATCTTTTAAAAGACGACGAACAATAAATTATTAAAAATGCCCGATAGCGGGCTTATAGGCTGACTTTTACTATGGAGTACACATATTCGTCAAAGATAAATTGGTTTCCCGGGCATATGACTAAGGCCCTTAGAATGATGGAGGAAAACGTAAAACTTTGCGACGCGTTTATTTACGTTTTGGACGGACGCGCCCCTTTTGCGTGCATTAACGGAAAACTTAACGATATATGTAAAAGCAAGCCTATATTATATGTTGTAAACAAATCGGACCTTATCGAACGTTCCGATTTAGATAAAATTACCGAGCGTTTTAAGGCTGACGGCGATATGGTTATCTCGACCGTCGGTACTAATTTAAAAGACGGAAAGTCGGTCTATAGTACCGTTATCGATATTTTACGTGAAAAAATCAACGCTAAAAAACAAAAAGGAATTATGAAAACCGTAAGGGTTATGGTCTTAGGAATTCCTAATACGGGTAAGTCTACCATTATTAATTCCCTAAGCGGTAAAAAGCAAGCGCAAACGGGCGATAAGGCAGGCGTTACGAAAGGTAAACAGTGGATAAAGTTGTATGACGTCGAACTTTTGGATACCCCGGGGACGATGCCGCCTTCGATTGACAATCAACGTTACGCCCATCATCTCGCCTATATCGGTAGCATTAACGACAACATATTGGATATGGAAAGTTTGTGCCTTGATTTTATTGCTGAAATTACCGAAACGCACAAAGGTGTCTTATCTAAAAAATACGGTATTGACGAAAGTTTGACGCCTATAGAAATTTACGAAGGTATTTGCAAGGCGCGCGGATTTTTATTGCGCGGCGGCGAATACGATTACGAAAGATGCGCGAAAGCCGTTTTCGACGATTTCAGAAAAGGAAGGTTGGGAAAATTATGCCTCGAAAACTCCCCGATATAAACGGCGTTAAACAAAAACTCGGCTACGAATACCAACTGCTTGCCGAAGGTAAACGCTATATTGCAGGCGTCGACGAAGTGGGGCGCGGACCTTTGGCAGGGCCGGTCGTGTGTGCGGCTGTCATTATGCCCCTTGACGACGAAGATTTAATCGTCGGTATCGATGACAGTAAAAAAGTTTCCGAAAAAAATCGCAAAATTTTATCGGATAAAATAAAAGAGAAAGCAATAGCCTATTCTATTTGTCGGGTAGAACACGATAGAATAGATCAAATTAATATACTTAACGCGACAAAGGAATGTATGAAACGGGCAATAGAAACTTTATCCGTTCGTCCCGAAGTCGTTTTGATTGATGCCGTCGATCTCGATTGCGACGTCGAAACGCGTCCCATAATAAAAGGGGACGCTAAAAGTTATGTTATCGGCGCCGCATCCATAATAGCAAAGGTCTACCGTGACCAACTTATGGACGGGTACGGCGAACTTTACCCCGAATACAATTTTATCAAAAATAAAGGTTACGGCACTAAAGAACACATAACCGCGATAAGGACGGTGGGACCATGCCCGATACACAGAAGAACTTTTATAAAAAATTTCTGGGAAGATTAGGCGAAAGGCGCGCGTACAAGTTTTTGCGTAAAAAGGGATATAAAATTATTGAAAAAAACTATGTTACAAAGTTCGGTGAAGTTGATTTAATCGGCTTATACGGCGACTTTTTGGTTTTTATCGAAGTAAAAACACGCACTACGCATACCTATGGCGAAGCCGCCGAAGCAGTTGATTTCAAAAAGCAGGAACGTTATAAAAAATCGGCTACTTATTATTTGATGTCCCATATGGATATGGAACTTCAACCCCGTTTTGACGTTGTCGAAGTCTATCCCGACACAATAAATCATATCGAGGACGCTTTTCAATGAAAATTTCAGTATCCGCCGCTTCGGGCGTCGAAGGGGCTACTAAAAGAGAATTATATAAGTTGGGCGTTGAAAACGCGCCGGCGATAAACGGCAGAATGTCATTTGAAGGCGACGAATACCTTCTTGCCCGTTGTAATTTGTTTTTATCAACGGCAAGCAGAGTTTACGTTGCTCTTAAAGAATTCCGTTGTAATAATTTTGACGACCTTTTCGACGGAGTCTCTTCCGTCGATTGGGAAAACTATATTCCCGAAAGCGGTGCCGTTATAGTAAAACCAAAACTTGTTCAAAGCAAAATAAGCGCTTTTTCCGCTACGCAGTCGATTGTGAAAAAGGCGATTTGCGAAAGACTAAAAAAGGTTTACCGTCATGAATTTTTAGCGGAAAACGGTAACAAGTACGAAGTTGAAATCTGTATAACGCGTGATTTTTGCACGGTCTTATTAAACGCTTCGGGCGAAAGTTTGCATAAACGCGGTTACCGCAAAAATTACGGCGAGGCGCAAATAAAGGAAAATCTTGCCGCTGCGATGTTGGAACTTTCCGTTTGGAACCCCTCGCGCCCGATGTGCGATTTGTTTACGGGTACCGGGACTATCGCTATCGAAGCCGCTATGAAGGAAAAAAACATTGCGTCGGGGCTTAACAGAACTTTTGATTTTTTAAACTTTAAAAATTACGATAAAACAATTTTTGAAAAAGCCAAAAGTGAGGCTATAAGCCTGATATCTAACGAAAATTGTCTAAAAATACAGGCTTACGATATTGATGAAAACCAACTTAAACTCGCACGATTGCACGCAAAAGCCGCAGGTGTCGACGATATTATAGAATTTAAAAACGAGCAAATGCAAAATTTCCTCTCCGACGAAAAAAGAGGAGTTGCGTTTGCCAATCCGCCTTACGGCGAAAGACTCGATGAAAGACCGATGATTGAAAAACTTTATCGCGAATACGGTCGGGTACGAAAAAACAATCTCGATTGGTGCTTTTACACCATTACGCCCGTATCGGATTTCGAAAGACTTTTCGGGCAAAGGGCGGACAAAAAACGCAAATTATATAACGGAAGGATAGAATGTTGTTTTTACGCCCATTTGGGAAAACCGCAAAAAACACGGGAATAACCTCGTTAAAAGGCGTAGAGACGATTGTTTTTTGCTGTTTTTAAGCAAAATAATCAAAAAAATCCGTCAAAAAGAAAGTTTTTTACAGAAAAACATTGACTTGAAGTCGTTTATACTTTATAATAATATAGTTAAACGATTAAAAAATTGACAAATATACATTATAATTCAAGGAGAACACTATGAAGTACGTTTACTTGTTCAGTGAAGGCAACGCAAACATGCGTGAACTTTTAGGTGGCAAAGGCGCCAACCTTGCGGAAATGACGAACATCGGGTTACCCGTACCCCAAGGATTTACCATTTCCACCGAAGCTTGCACGCAGTACTATGATGACGGAGGAAAAATTAACGACGCTATCCAGCAAGAAATTATGGAAAACATCGTTAAACTCGAAACAATTACAGGTAAAAAATTCGGCGATACGGAAAATCCGTTGCTTGTTTCGGTGCGTTCCGGTGCAAGGGCGTCTATGCCCGGTATGATGGATACCATTTTAAACCTTGGTTTGAATGAAGAAGTCGTTAGAGTTTTATCGGAAAAATCCGGTAATCCGAGATGGGCATGGGATTGTTACAGAAGATTTATTCAAATGTTTTCCGACGTCGTTATGGAAGTTTCCAAAAAGGAATTTGAATCCTTAATCGACAAAATGAAGGAGGAAAAAGGCGTAACCAACGACCTTGACCTTACTGCGGAAGATTTAAAAGAACTTGCCGAAGAATTTAAGGAAAAATATAAACAAGCGTTAGGTAAAGATTTCCCCTCCGATCCTAAAGAACAACTTTTTGAAGCCATTAAAGCCGTATTCAGAAGTTGGGACAACCCCCGCGCTAACGTATACAGAATGGACCACGATATTCCTTACAGTTGGGGTACTGCCGTTAACGTACAAGAAATGGTGTTCGGCAATATGGGCAACGATTGCGGTACCGGCGTTGCGTTTACTCGTAACCCCGCTACGGGCGAAAAAGGTCTTATGGGCGAATTCTTGATGAACGCTCAAGGCGAAGACGTAGTTGCCGGCGTTCGTACACCGATGCCGATTTCTCAAATGGCGGCTCTTTTACCTGAAGTTTACGAACAATTTTTGATTATCTGCAATACTTTGGAAAACCATTACAAAGATATGCAGGATATGGAATTCACCATTGAACGCGGCAAACTTTTCATGCTCCAAACCCGTAACGGTAAACGTACGGCTGCTGCGGCTATAAGAATTTCTTGCGATTTAATAGACGAAGGTATGATTACCGAAGAAGAAGGGTTAATGCAAATCGACGCCAAGTCCTTGGATATGCTTTTACACCCGCAGTTCGACGCTAAGGCTTTAAAACAAGCAAATGCAAACAATATCGTCGGTAAGGGTATCGCCGCTTCTCCGGGCGCTGCCGCCGGCACAATCGTTTTCACACCGGAAGACGCCGTAAGAGAAGGCAAAGCGGGCAATAACGTCGTTTTAGTAAGGCTTGAAACTTCTCCCGAAGATATCGAAGGTATGAAGTATTCTCAAGGTATTTTAACCGTTCGCGGCGGACAAACTTCTCACGCTGCGGTTGTTGCAAGGGGGATGGGTACTTGCTGCGTTTCCGGTTGCGACGATATTATAATGCACGAAGAAGAAAAGTATTTTGAACTTTCCGGCAAAATCTTCCGCGAAGGCGACGAACTATCTTTGGACGGAAGTACCGGTTATATTTACGATTGCTCTATAGCGACCGTTCCCGCCGATCCCAGTAGCGGTTATTTCGGAAGAGTAATGCAACTTGCCGACAAATACAAGGCTATGGACGTAAGAACCAACGCAGATACGCCCGAGGACGCGGCTCGCGCTGCCGCACTCGGTGCTCAAGGTATCGGTCTTTGCCGTACCGAGCATATGTTCTTCGGCGAAGGCAGAATAGACAAATTCCGTGAAATGATTTGTTCGGAAACCGTTGAAGAAAGAAAGGCTGCACTCGATAAAATCGAAGTTATGCAACAAGCCGACTTCGAAGGCTTAATGGAAGCCCTTAACGGCAACCCCGTAACTATAAGATTTTTGGATCCGCCTCTTCACGAATTCGTTCCTCAGGAAGAAGAAGATATTCAACTTCTTGCCGACGCTAAGGGTAAATCCGTTGACGAAATCAAAACTTTCTGCAACTCTTTGCATGAATTCAACCCGATGATGGGACACCGTGGTTGCCGTTTGACGGTTACCTATCCCGAAATTGCAGTAATGCAAACGCGCGCTATTATTAAAGCGGCGATTAACGTTACCAACCGTCACCCCGATTGGAATTTCGTTCCCGAAATCATGATTCCTTTAATCGGCGACGTAAAAGAACTTGCCTTCTGTAAACGTTTCGTGGTAGAAACCGCGGATACTCTTATCAAGGAAGCGGGTAGCAATTTGAAGTACGAAGTCGGTACTATGATCGAGATTCCTCGTGCGGCACTTACCGCCGATAAGATCGCAACCCAAGCCGAATTCTTCTGCTTCGGTACGAACGACTTAACCCAAATGACTTTCGGCTTCAGCCGTGACGACTCGGGTAAGTTCTTGAGTGCTTATTATCAAAATAAGATTTTTGAAAGCGATCCTTTTGCTAAACTCGACACCGAAGGCGTAGGTAAACTTATGGAACTCGCAGTTAAACTCGGTAAGGCGACCAGAAAGTCTTTACACGTAGGTATTTGCGGCGAACACGGCGGTGATCCTTCTTCGATAGAGTTCTGCCATTCTATCGGTTTAACTTACGTTTCTTGCTCTCCTTTCAGAGTTCCTATCGCGCGTCTTGCCGCCGCTCAGGCAAACATCAAATGTCCGAGGTCCAAGTAATAGTTGTTTAACTGCTATTTGACCACAATATATTGTGTTTTAAGGCTTATTCCTTTTTGGAGTAAGCCTTATTTTTATGCCAAAAATAGCTCGAAAATCGTTAAAAAAAGTTTATTTCCGCATATGTTGAACACTTGATTTTTATTTAAAAAAGTGCTATAATTAAGATAGTAGGAGGGCAGGTATGATAAACTATAGAGCTATATTGTTATACTATACCAAGGGCAATACTAATACTCAGATTGCTACTATTTGTCAATGCTCTCGTACTACGGTTATTAAAGTAATAAAGCGTGCGAAAGAGCTTAATTTACAGTTGCCGGTTTCTGATTCTATATCCGATCAGCAGATTTTTCTTATGCTTTACCCCAAAAGAGGTAGAAGACAGGAATATTATTGCCCGGATTTCTATCTTTTGGATAAAGACAGAAAGAAAAGAAGCTTTTCCAAGTTCCGCGCATGGCTTAAGTATTGCAGGATTTGTGCGAGAGAAGGTCGTAAAGCATATAAGAAGACGCAGTTTTACAAGCTCTATTATTTGTCCTCTCACAAACCTTACATAAGAGCTACGTCAAGCAAGAACCTTATGCAAATCAGACTTTATGAGGCGCTTGCCGAGAGATTGCTCAAAAAATATGGAGCCGATCATTTCGCTTTTTTGGAATTTGACCAAGAAAGAACGGCTTGGTGCAGTAAACTCCGATTGGATAAGCATAAACTTTGGGCAACTTAATAACTGTTTTTACCCGAATACTTTTAGTCGGGTCTTTCGGCATTCCGTTTTTCTTGACATAACTATTTAAATCGCATATAATAATGACACCATAAAGAGTGTGTGAGGGACAAGCCCGTTGACCACACAGCAACCTGCCGATACGGTAAGGTGCTAACGCTTGGATAGATGGGATAATAGTCGTTTATAGCCCATCTTCATCGATGGGTTTTCTTATGCCTCTTTGTGGAAAAATCAAAGAGGTGTTTTTATGGAATTTTTTCACGCAAAAATTTATTGGAGCGGATACGGCGAAATAATAACAAATGTTGCCGAACTGCCGAACCCGGACGGGAGTGGGTTGACGGATTTAAACGGGGGATATGCTATTTTATGGGTTTCACTAAAAGATACTGAGATTCTTGAATTGAGACGTTATTTAGAGAGTGAGTCAGAGAAAAGTATTAGTGATGAAGAGTTCGAAAAATATATGCAAGTAGCTTTCTACAATGGATCCCCGATAGATAGTTGGTTCAATCTCGGAAAATTTCTGCAAGTTTGTCATAAGCTCCAAATTAGCCCGACAATGTTTTATTATGGAATTGTTTCGTATGACTGACGTTATATCTGTTTTGAAGCTGCCAACGCCGCCGTGGGGACAAAGCTCATATTATGTGCAATGCCCTTGTTGCGACGACAATCCGAAAAGCAAACATTTGAATATCAATCTCAAAAAAGATGTCTTCAGATGTCCAAAGTGCGGAGTGTCTGGCGGTGTATTAGATTTATATGCGCTCTTTAGCGGAGTAGCAAGAGATAAGGCATACAAGGCATTGGCAGGAGAACTCAATCCAACAGGAATGGATCTCGTTGCAAGACCGAAACGGAAGCCTTTACCCAAGCAGACGTTTGTGGAAGAGTATCCTATAACGGATGTTGAATCACGACACGCGACATACAGCGCATTACTTGCAAAGTTGTCGCTTGCAAACGACCATCGGCAAAACCTTAGAAATAGGGGGCTGACCGATGACGAAATAAATCGGTTGGGCTATAAAACGACGCCGCTTATCGGGTTGCAGACGTTGGCAAAGCAACTGCGTACGGAAGGATGTTACCTTTCTGGTGTTCCCGGGTTCTATAAGACCGAGACGGATTCGTGGACATTCATTTCCGAAAAACGAGGTATTCTCATTCCTGTGCGCGATTCGAATAGATTAATTCAGGGTTTGCAAATTCGACGCGATGACGTTCAGCGAAGAAAGTTTCGCTGGGTTTCAAGTGCGGAGAAAAAAGATGGGTGCAGAGCTGAGGGTTGGACGCACTTCGTTGGTGAAATGAGCTCTACGGTGATTCTTACAGAAGGGCCGATGAAAGCCGACGTAATCAATGCATTATCCGGACTTACGGTTCTTGCTGTACCCGGAGTCAACACTTTAACACAATTAAAAATCACATTGGACGTTTTGCAGAAAAGAGGATTAAAGAAGGTGATGACCGCCTTCGATATGGACTTCTCACTGAATAAGAATGTGCAAATGGGATTTAATAACTTACTATCGTTGCTCGATGATATGGGTTTCAAATATGGCACGTATCTGTGGGATACACAGTATAAGGGCTTAGATGACTATATTTGGGCACAGAAAAATAAATAACAATGAGAGCGGAGTTTCAAAAGAACTCCGCTCTAAAATTTAAGGAGATAATGAACGAAATATGATTACAAGTGGATTATACAAAGCTGAACGACACGAGGGCATGTTTGATGACTACGAAGTCTTAATGACTGTCAAGGAAACACCGAAATCGTCCTGCTTTACTTTGGAATCAATAGACAGCCGATACTGCGCCGATCACATCAGGACGTTGTTTTCAAAATCAAATCACGTCGTGATAAGAAAAAAAGGCGGCGGGCACGCTATGCGTATTTGGAGCGACAAGGATTTTACGCTATATCCCTTTCAAGCGGGGATACCGTATTATTTTAAGCTGATTCAGTGATTAATCGTAAATACTAAACTATAGAACAAAATTAAGGCGAAGATGGAGGTAAGATGACGGATAAAGAAAAGAAAGAGCACGATGACCTTAAAATGGAAATCGATGCGAGGAAAGAAGTTCTGAGAAAGATCGATAATCCGTTTAAACGATTGCAGACGCAGGCGGATAAGAATGTGCAAAAGCGCAAAGATATGATTGCTACTGCGAAAACTTATTCGAGCGTTGAGGAGGCGCGTGAGATGTGGGGCTATGACGCTATCACGGAAGACGAGCTTCACGATGTAGAACGGTTTTTTGAAGAAGGCGAGAACTTCATTGCCAATCGGATTTCACCGCAGGAATATGCGGTTCGAATATTAGGCGAGTTCATTTCGAGATTGCGGAGCGATATTCGCAGCTTCGAGTTTGAGCTGTTGTCACCGGAAGAGCAGGAGCGCATAAGACAGCAACACGTAGAATTGCGTAGAAGAAAATAGAAGAAGTGGCGTTTGACAGTTTGTCAGACGCCGCTTTTTTATTTTACTGAATTTTAAGAAAGTTGTATAGAAAATTCTCAAAAAAGCGATTAAAATAGCATTGTATTGTTGACAATATCGAAAATATGATGTAGAATATGAGTAGGAGGTTGTCATGTATATTAAAAGAACTGTTGAAAAAGCAATTAAAGAATGTGGGCGGTCTTTTCCGTGTATTGTTATTTACGGACCGCGACAAGTAGGTAAGTCTACGACGGTCAATGAAATATTTGGAGATAAGTATAGGAAGGTTACTTTGGACGATACTGATGATAGGCTTTTGGCAGAGCAAAATCCAAAGCTTTTTTTGGAAAATTACGGATATCCCTTGATTATCGACGAAATTCAAAAAGTGCCGAAGTTATTGGATGCAATTAAAAAAATAATCGATGAAAAACGCGAGCAATGGTTGAAGAATAATAAGTCAAGGGAGCTCTTATATATCCTTACGGGTTCAAATCGATTTGAACTGCAAGAGGGGATTGCCGACTCCTTGGCAGGCAGGTGCGGTGTTGTCGAAATGGCTTCTTTTACTATGGCGGAAAAATGCGGATATGAAAGCAATGTATTCCATCCGGAACTGAACATTCTATATGGCGTAGAAAGAAGCGGACGCAAATATAAATCCCGCAAAGAAATTTTCGAGGATATTTTTACAGGAGGTATGCCGGATATTTGTACCGGCGTTGCCAAGAGAGATATTTATTTCAAGGCATATATCAACACATATATCGAAAAAGATATCTTAAAGCTTATTGCCGTTTCGAGCGAATTGCAGTTCCGAAATTTTTTATCTGTGTTGGCATTGCGCACGGCACAGGAATTGCATTACGACGAAATAGCGAACAGTGTTGGAATTGACGTGAGAACGTGCAAAAAATGGTTGTCTATATTACAAACGTCCGGTATCGTGTATCTTTTACAACCGTATATGGCAAATGTTTCTAAGAGAATAATTAAATCTCCGAAAATATATTTTATGGATACGGGGCTTTGTGCGTATCTTTGCAAGTGGCAGAGCGCGGAAATGCTTTCGGATTGTGCGATGAGCGGAGCTTTCTTTGAAACATTCGTAGTAAGCGAAATTGTAAAGAATTTGCAGGCACATAATATCGAGGCAAAGGATTATTTGTATTATTACAGAGATATCGATCAAAAAGAAGTCGATCTACTTTATGTTACGGCAGACGCGCTTTATCCGATAGAAATCAAAAAGAGTGTGTCGCCCACAAAGCCGACTAAGAACTTCAGTGTTTTATCGAAATTTAATATGGAAATCAAAACGGGTTTGGTTATTGATACTTGCGATAAGATAAGACCGATTAACGAGAATGCTTACAGTATTCCCGTATATTTATTATAAAATAGAGGGGTTTATTGAAAATAATAAACTAATGGAAGCATAGGCTGTTAATCTATAAGGACGAACAAAATGTTTGTCCTTTTTTTCTTTTCGCCAAAAGTAGTGGTTATTCGTCATACAAAGTCAAAATGCGCTGGTATAAAAGTTGTACTATGTGAATATGGACTTAACCACAATTTTAGTCAAAAGAATATAAAAATTGGCAAAAGCTTCTTTTTAAGAGCGATAAAAAAGAACTAAAACTATTTAAGAATTGGCCATGCCGAAAGGCATGGTTTTGCATTTAAGAAAAGGGAATTTGTTATTTCGGTATTGGCCCAGGAGGGTACAATGTCGAAAGGCAAGATTTCGCAAACCGATGGGCTCCGTATAAGATTTACGGCTTGGATTACTGTGGTCGTTCAACGGGCAAAAATCGATTACATACGCAAACAGAACAGACAACCGAAATCCGTTCCGCTGGATGAGATTGCTGAGGATGAATTCTGTACGGATCATAATTTTAATAATGCAATTGAGGGCGCAGAGGGTTTTGAATTCGACGATGATAATGTCGCAAAAGCATTCTCTGCGCTTTCTTTTATGCGTCAAAGAATCTTGATACTGATGTTTGTGCAAGGAAAAACTGCCGAACAGATTGCGGAAATATTAGGTCGAAGTGTCAAGCATATCTTTAACGAAAAATCGCTTGCATTAAAGCAAATCAGAGAATACTTGGGGAGGAAATAATAATGACAAGTAAAGAATTTGAATTGACATTGCAGCAGGCAATTGATGGAGACAACGATGCCATCATGCGCATCATTGAGTTGTACGAACCGTTAATCAATAACAACTCGATCATGGTAAATTTGTTGAATTGCGAAGTATAGAGCATAACAGTAATAATTCAAAAAGTGAATAGAATAGCATTTAGTTACAGTAACGAAAAAATCTATCAACCTATCCGCACCCAAACGCTTGACTTTGACATTTCATTTTTGATAAACTATGCGTATACTTGATAGATAAGGAGTGGAATGGTATCATAAAATTACAGTTGCAAAACCCTCAAAAAATGATATAATA
>CAYNYV010000022.1:0-24042 GCA_964401515.1 uncultured Christensenella sp. | reverse complement strand
TAAACATAAACGCCGTATTGGCGGCTGATATCGTTTTAAACGAAAAAGTCGTTACAGAGGACGGACAAGTCGATGACGGCGATTTACAAACTTTTATGCCTATCGGAAACGCAAACAATATCTTTCAAGGAACTTTCGACGGGCAAGGATTTACCGTTTCGGGATTATACTACAGCGACGAAACAAAACTTTACGTCGGACTTTTCGGCAGAATCGGCGAAAAAGGAGTCGTTAAAGACGTAAACGTTAAAGATTCTTACTTTTTAGCAAGACAACACGTAGGCGGTATCGTCGGCGACAACGGCGGTAATGTCGAAAATTGCACGTTCTGCGGAAAAGTCGTCGCTACTTTCGAAGGGCTCGGCGGTATCGCGGGCGGAAACTTCGGTACGATAAAAGGCTCGCGTAACTATGCTTCCGTCGAGGGCGGCACTTGCGTAAACGTCGATACTTACACGACCAAGGACAAAGACGGCAACGTGGTAACGAAAACCACGACTAAAAACTGGTTATGCGAGGCTATCGGCGGCATAGCGGGCGCAAATTACGGCGAAATAGAAACTTCCGCAAATTACGGCGACGTAAGCGGCGGCGCAAACTTGGGCGGTGTGACGGGTTTTAACAATCTTTCGATAAAAAATTCTTTCAATAAAGGAAACGTTACCTCGAAAGCGACTTCGACCTATGCTTATTTAGGCGGTATAGCGGGATATAACAGCATAATCGGTACGATTGGTAACTGCTATAACACCGGCGATATTTTCAGCAACCGCCACGACGTAGGCGGAATCGTCGGCTGTACCGAAGCGCACGGTCCGTTATACGTGGAAAATTGTTGCAACACCGGTGCCGTTACGGGCGGAATATACGTGGGCGGTATCATAGGTTACAGCCAAGTAACCGTTAAAAACTGTTATAACTTGGGCACGATAAGGGAACGCGATACGTCGGCGGAATTTCGGGGTACAGTCGCGTTCGCAAAAACGCTTCCGCCTCGTTGACTTATTGCTATAACGCCGGCGACGTCGTCGACAAGGGAACTGCACACGTCGATTTCGGAAGCATAACGGGCGGTAATAACGGTATGACCGTCGAAAACTGTTATTATCTCGATAACGACGACAATATAGCCGATACTAATCAAGGCGCCGTGGTAAAAAGTGCCGACGAATTCAAAAGCGGTAGGGTGGCGTATTTGTTAAACACAGGTAACGAAAACGACGTTTGGCGGCAAAACGTAGGCGACGACGATTATCCTAATTTTACTTCTTCATACGTTTATTACGACGATGAAAACGATTGCTTTTATAATCACGTCCACGTTTGGGAATATTCTTTGGAAAACGGAGTCGTGTATGCCGCTTGCGGAGTGGACGATTGCCTCGAACCGGACGGCGGAAGCCTTACGGTAACGCTTCCGACAAACTTAACGTACGACGGAACGGTAAAAGAAGCCGTTATCGAAAACAAACTTAAAGACGGGCAGACTTTCGAGGTTTGCTATTCTTCGTCGGATTACGACTTATCCGATGGCGAAAAGCCTAAGAAAGTAGGCGAATACACGCTTAACGTAACAATCGGCGGACAAACTTTTTCGATTGCGTTTACGGTTGTTTCGGCTGAAATCGAAGGCGTCGACAGGGATGCTGTTTTAAAAGCAAACGGCATTACTGCAGAAAACGTTACCTTGAACGACGAAAAAACGCTTGTTTCGGCAAAAAGCGGCTTAACGAAAGCCATAAACGAGTATCCCGATAACTATTCGCCGAGTCAACTTTTGACGATGAGGGGACAACTTGAAAAGGTCGACGCGGCGCTGAATGTCCTTAGTCGCGTTAAAAACGTTTGCGATTCGATAACCGCTTTACCCGACAAAATCGAAAAGGAAAACGTAGATTCGGTAAACGTCGCCAAAAAGGCTTACGATAATCTTACCGATTACGAAAAAACGCTTATCGACAGCGAAAAAATAAGTAAACTTCAAAAAAGCATAGAAGCAAGCGAAAAAATTGTTTCCGCGGACAAAAATTATGAAAACGGCGATACGGAAGGTCTTTTTGGCAAGATTTTCGCGCTAATCCTTTCATTTATAGGAATTCTCATATTCGTTTTGTCGTTTATCTTTTAAAATACCAATAAAAAATCTACGGCTAAATCTAAAATCGCTTGACAAAGCGTTAAGCGAAAAGTATAATAAAAAACACTTGTTGCCTAACGATAACGTTTAGGCGGCGGCGTAATATTATATAGGAGATTTAGTATGAACAAAAATTTGAAAATTCTTCAGGTGTTAGCGAAAATCGGTCGCATTTTATCTACGATAGTTTTCGTTTGCGGTATCGTAGGCGCGGCAGGGTGCTTGTTCGGCATCATATCATTGGCTTCCGGCGTCGAGGTTATTAAAATCGGCGATTTAACCTTGGGCGGTATTATCGAAAACGAAGCCGGTATGTCAATGGGGACTTTGTATACCGCTATGGCGTGCAGTGCTATAGTCTGCGGCGGAGAGATTGCTATCGCTAAGTTTGCGGAACTTTATTTTAAGAAAGAACTTGTTGCAGGTACTCCGTTTACCGACGACGGTGCAAAGGAACTTTTCCGTCTTGGCATTATTACCGTTTGCGTGTCTTTCGGTAGTTACGTTCTTGCTTCGATTTGCCACGGAATAATGGCGGCGTTGCTTACCGACGTTTCGAAATACGGGTTGGCGGATACGACTTCTTTCGGACTCGGCATAGTATTTATCGTCGTAAGTTTTATTCTTAAATGCGCTAACGAACAATTGAGGCAAAACCAAAATAACGAAAATACTACCGTTTAAAAAAGGCTAAAAGTCATTCCGCTCAAAATTATTACTAAAATGCATAGAAAGGTGTAAAATGGAAGAACAAGAAAAAATTATTGTCAAAAAATCAAATACGCCTTTTTTCGTTTATATCGGTTGGGCGGTTGCGAGTATCGTGCTTACGGTTTTAGGTTTGTCGCTAAAAAATCACGTATGGATAATCGGCGCTGTTTTGACGGCGGCGGTTACGGTACTCATCGTTTGTTATCTGTTAGCGCCTAATAAGATTGTTTCCGTTACTAACGGCGACAGTCTTTTGGTTAACGGGAAAACAATCGTACCGCTAAGAAAAATTAAAAACGTAACCTTTAAAAAGTCGTCGAAAAACGCTCAAACTTTCGAGTGGGGAAGGGTATATATCGAACTTTATAACGTTACGATAACGCTAAAATACGTCGAAAACTGTCAAAAAGCAGCAGAAGAAATTTTATCGCTCATACGCGGATAAACGGTAATAATCGACCTATAGGCGGACTTTTTTATTGTTTTTTAAACTGTTTGAAACAGGTAACGCATAAACTACGATATTTTCGATTTAAATAGAAAAAATGAAAGAATATAAGATTAATATAAGATTAGAAAAAGAAAACGACTTTTTTGAAGTCGAAAATCTAACGAGGGAGGCTTTCTGGAACGTTTATCGTCCCGGATGCCTGGAACATTTGGTTGTTCACAATTTGCGTCAATCGGATTGCTACGTAAAAGACCTCGATTATGTTTTGGAAACAGACGGAAAGATTATAGCAAATATAGTGTATGCCGTGTCTAATGTGACCGACGATAGCGGCGTAAACCGTGAAGTTTTGATTTTCGGGCCGATAAGCGTTCTTCCCGAATACCAAAAGAAAGGTTACGGCGAAAAACTTATAAGTTTTACCGTGAAAAAAGCAAAGGATTTAGGGTATGCAGCTATTATTATCACGGGTAATCCCGAATACTACAAAAAGTACGGATTTATTCCGTGTAGCGATTACGGAATATATTACGACGGCTTGCCAAAGTCCGAACCCGCCCCGTTTTTTATGATAAAAGTTTTAGACGAAGAAAAGTCAAAGAATATAAAGGGCGTGTACAAAGATCCCGATTGCTACAACGTCAATGAAAAAGAATTGGAACTTTTCGATAAGCAATTTCCCGTTAAGGCGAAAGAAATTAGGGACGGTCAATTAGTTTAGTGTGGCGTTAAGTCTGCCGTGTGTCGCGATAATCGACCTATAGGTGTACTTTTTGTATTATAATTGCTTGTTTTTTACGATATAGTTTTTCTAAAAATTTACTAAAAAGCAATATAAAAAGGTGTGTCGACTCGAAAAATGATATAATAAGGCTATAGAAAGTTGACATCTCGTCGATTTTGCTCTATAATAATTAAATGCTAAAAATATCGGTGTTTTTGGCAAAAACGTAAAAGAAAAGTTTGTTTGCGCCTTTTTTAGGGCGCGACATGGTGAATATATGGCAAGGAATTTTATAATCAGACCGCCTAAATGGATCCGCAATTATTCCGTATGGATAATGTTGTTTGCGGCTGTCGGCGTAATAGTGTTTTTCATATTGTTCGTCAATAATACGGTCGCTTGGAACGTATCTTTGACCTTAGGGATAGTTTGCACGATATTTTTGGTTGCCTCGATTTTCGGTATCGTTTTATATAATAACGATCGTTTTTATTTCCAAGACGGAACATATTATCTAAAAAAACCTTTTAAAAAGTTGCAGTCGGTTTATTACGCCGACGTGTCGCACGTCGATATAAAAAAGAAAAACAAATCTTTTAGTTCGGTCGAAATATCTTTTGTTTCCAAAGACGAACAACCTATGTTAACCTTTTTTGCCGACGGTTGGATTTTTAAAAGGAATGTCTTTTTGACAAGTTTATATCATAACCGCATAAAGGTTAACAAGGACTTTACCGTTGCTCAAGTGTAGCGTTCAACCTAAAAAATTTAACGCGTTTTTGCTAAAATCGTAAAAACACGCTAAAAACAGATAAAATAATTGACATTTTTCGCGTATAAGCGTATAATAAAAACAGAATATATAAAATTGTTCTTATAAGGAGTTTTTTATGGCTAAAAAGAAGAATCTTTCCGCTAAGTTTGACAGTAACTTGATAACCGCATTGGCTTACATAATCATCGGTATTCTTTGTTGCGTATTGCGCGCGGGCGTATTTCAAATCGTTTTGACGATAGTCGGCGTATTATTCGTCGTTCAAGGCGTGCTCAACGTTTTATCGAAAGATTGGGTTCAAGCAGTTATCAATTTGATAATCGGTATAGTTATACTTTCGCTTACTTGGGTTATCGGCGAGATAATGTTGCTTATCTTCGGCATTATGATAATGATTAAGGGCGCGTATGAATTTTTCAACGCTTTAAAGGCAAAAAGGAAAGATATGATTTCGTTAATCGCTGCGGCGGTTACGATGGTTGTAGGTATTTTGCTTATCGTTGCAAGATGGCAAACCGTAGACACGATATTCGTTATTATCGGTATAATCTTCATCGTTAACGGCGTTTTCGAACTTCTCGGTAAAAAGAAATAATCGGCAAAATAACGGGCGGAAGGGTTTTCTTCCGCTTTTTTCGTATAAAAAATAAAATTTTTAACTAATTTTTTTAAAAAATTCAAACAAAATCGCCTTCAAAAAGATATAAGTAGTGTAGGGATTTTTAAGTCTTGCAAAATTAAACTTTTATTAGGCATATTTTTGCCGGAAAACCTATAAAAGGCGATTTATTTCAGTCGGATTTTGGCGACGAAACAAAGCGATACCTTGTCGAAAAAGACCTTAGCGCTTTATAAGCGGTAAAAAAACGCTTTTCAAAAATCGTCGATTGTGTTATAATGTCATATATACCGCAAAAGTTGAAACGCGACTTTGAAAAATCTGTTAACAATATGCTTTACGGAGTTTTTATGAGTAAAACACCAAAAATCATTTCAATATTTCTTGCGGCGGTACTTTGTTTCTTGTTCGCTTCGTGTGACGGCAAGCCGACTACCGACGCTAATAAAACCGAACTTGTCGCGGGCGTAGTAAAAAGCGATTTACGCGAAGGCGTTTTGTATGCGAGCGTCGAGGGCGGAACTATCGGTTACGAAGCAACTTTAAAGTTGGTTACCAAGGAAGACTCGACGCGAGATTTCGACTTATATTTTATGACTTACGAAGCGGGTAAGGACGTTACCGATCGTAAAAAGTCTGCTTGCGCGGTCTTTTCAAGGAATAAAACGCTATACCGCACTAAATTTATCGGTAGCGATTGGCTGTTGTATTCGATAGCCTCTACCAATTACGAACTCGAAGTAAATAACTTGTTGTCGAGCGGAAAAGCGCAAATAGTTACGGTAACCGACAAAAAGATTTTCGACGGTATTTTTACAACATTACTTCAAGCCTTTTTCGAAATGCCCGACGAAAATTACGTGGATTTTCCCGGGTTTACCGATGCGGCGATAAACTTTTTGAAGAACGAAGGCTCGCTTAATTTGGGTAGCGCAACCAAAGTGTATAACGGTTTTAGGCTGAGCGTAGACTTAATATCGAACATTAACGTTTACTTAAATACTTTGATTACAATCGGCGAAAGTATAGATAACGCCGCGACGATGACGGTAGGCGAACTTTATGATTTGCCCGAATTCAATCAAATCTTTAAACCGCTTTTGCAACACACTTCGGCAAAGACGGTTGAAAGCATTATAAACATCGTACTGTTTAATACGGTCGGTGAAAGTTATAAAGCCTTCTTTTCAATACCTTCCGCACAACAATCGGAAAACGGTTACGACTATCTTAACAGGTTTATAAACACTAAAGTTCAAGGCTTTACGATTGCCTCTATGCGCATTAACGATTTAATCGAAATTGCCGGCGGCAACCACGACGAAAAACTTAAAGACTATTTTTACGACTTTAAAACCGACCTTTTAGAAGCCGTTAAAAAGTTTACCGACACTTTTAAAATAGTTTACTTTTTCGATGAAGAAATGTCGCTTACGCGTATTTCGGCGGACTTTAATTTGAAGGAAAGCAATTTTGATTCGAGCGTGCTAATTACCTATCAAAGTTCACGCGTAAAGATTAATTACTACCCGTCGAAAGTGTCTTCCGACATGTATCAACTTTAATCGGCTTTGTTTAAGGCGTAATACAAAAGTTGCCCTATAAGCCCGTTATCGTGTGTTTTTTTGAAAAAATCAAATAAAAAGACTGCTAAAAGTAAGCCGATACTTACTATTTAGCAGTCTTTTTTTACGTTCGGCGGCTACGCTTTCCGTATAAGGTTTGTTTAATTTTAGCCATATCCTTTTTTGCCGTGTCATAACCGATTTGATACATTCTGTTAAAATTTTTTACGTCGGCGGAAGTAAAATCGTCGAGCGGCGGATATAAAGTATAGTCGGAACTTTTTACGCCTGACATTCTGTTTTTTAGTTTTATTCCGTTTCCTCGGTAAAATAGGTCGGCGTATCGTTTTATATTGTCGTTTGACGGGTAGTTATGAAGTGCAATGCTGATAGCGACGTCTGCACCGAGTTTTTTTACCACGTCGGCGGGTACTGCGTTCACGTAAGCGCCGTCAACGAGTTTTCTTCCCATTCTGTGCACGGGCTTAAAAACGGGCGGTATGGCGCAAGAAGCGGCTAACGCTTTGTACAGACTGCCGCTAGACATAACGACTTCTTCGCCCGTGTTAACGTCGCAAGCGACGGCTCTAAAGGGAATTAAAGTATCGTCGAAAGTTTTATCGCCGAAAATGCTTTCGAGCGTCGATTCCAGCGAATCTTTCGTCAAAGTCATTTTTAAAAGGTTTATTCTGTTGGTAAGGTTGTAAGTTTCAAGTATTTTGACCATTTCGTCGGTCGAATACCCGAGTGCATACAGTGCGCCGACGATAGAGCCGATGCTTGTTCCCGAAACCATATCGAACTTTATATTTTCTTCGGAAAACGCTTGGATTGCCCCGATAAGCGCCGCGCCTTTCGCGCCGCCGCTACCCAAACACAAGCCGAATTTAGGTTGCTTTTTGGCAAATAAATTTTTAATCAGACTAAATAATCCCATATGCTTATTATACTAAAAAAAGGTGAATTATCGCAACTAAAACAACGTCGGTAAATACAGTTTCACAACATTGTTACAATAATTTAAATCTGTTTTCAAAAACATCATAATTTATTTTTAACGAGCATAAAATTAAGTGTTTATTTGGAATTTTTAATTATCTAAAAAATGTGGATAACTCATATCAAAAAGGCGAAGTTATCCACAGAACCCCCTTATTTTTATAAAAAGTGTGGATAAACTATGTATAAAGGAGTAAAAATTGACGAAAAAATTTCTTTTGGCTTTTGCGTTTTCGCTTGTTGTTTCGGTTGTTACGACTTCGCTTACCGTAATGCCCCGCGTTTATGCCTTTAAGGATAAAGACTTCGTTGTCGTAATCGATCCGGGGCACGGCGGTATAGATCCCGGCGTTACGGGCGGAGAAAGCGGAGTAAAGGAATCCGAACTTAATCTTTATCTTTCAAATTGTCTATTCAAGCGTTTTAACGCCGACGGAAAAGTAGCGGTGCTTACGCGAACTGCCGATAACGGTTTATACGGAGCCCCGACCGAAGGTTTTAAGGCGCGAGATTTAAAAAAACGTGTAGAAATCGCAAAAAAAGCCGAAGCGGATATTTTTATTTCCGTACACATGAATAAGTATAGCGACAGAAAACGTCGCGGCGCTCAAGTATTTTATAATCCCGCAAGCGAAAAAAGCAAAATGATGGCGCAGTCTATACAAGACCAGTTAAACGGACTTTCACAATCTTCACGTCAATGTTCGCCTCTTGCGGGGGATTATTACGTCCTTAACAACGCGCCGTGTCCCGCGGTGATAGTGGAATGCGGTTTTTTGTCTAACCCCGAAGACGAAAAACTTTTGCTTACCGAAGAATACCGCGAAAAGTTGGCGCACGGCATTTTTTACGGCGTTTTGAACTTTTTAAACGAAAGTTAAATCTTTATGATAAAAGCCGTAAAACTATCGTTTTTTAGCCCGATTGACGTTATTTTTAGTCGGATTTGAGATTATTTACAAATTTTCGCATAAAAAAACGTGCCTTGCTAACTATAAAAGCGGAGGGCTTTATGAAGGAAACAGGAATTGTCAGACGAATGGACGAACTCGGCAGAGTCGTTATTCCTAAGGAAATACGCAAAACTTTGCGAATACAAGAGGGTGATCCCCTTGAAATTTTTATCGAAAGAGAACAACTTATCTTACAAAAATATTCCCCGATAGGCGCGATTAACGGTTTATCGCGTTGCGTCGTCGACGTTTTGTATGAAACTATCGGGCTGTCGGTCGGTGTTTTCGATACGGATACCGTGCTTGCGGTAAAGGGCTCGCTTGCCAAAGATTTCGATAAAAAAAATATCTCCGACGAACTATTAAAAGTAGTAAAATCGAGAAAAACTGTGATTTGCGACGGCGAAAACAATTTTATAAAAATCACCGACGACGATGATATGAAAAATTCCTTTAGGTTAATCGTACCCGTTGCTTTTCAAGGCGATTTATTCGGCGGTATCGTCGTCGTTTCCAAAGAGGCTATCGACGGAAAAACAATTTCGATTACCGACTTTTCGGCGGATTTTATCGCAAGGCAAGTATGAACGGTATAGCGCGCGGCGGATTGATTTTGGGCTTTAGCGCCTTTGTTTCTAAAGCGCTCGGTGCGTTATACCGAATACCGCTTACCAATTATTTAGGCGCGGAAGGAATAGGGATATACCAAACGGTGTTTCCCTTTTATCTTATACTTTTAACAATTTCGTCAACGGGTATACCTAACGCCTTGTCAAAACTGATTGCGGAAGGTAAAAATCCGCAAAAGTTGGTCTATAAGTCGATTATCGCCTTTGGCGGACTCGGTTTCATTGGTTCTTTGTCGATGCTTGTGTTTGCAAAACCCTTGTCGAGAATGCAAGGAGCGGAAAACGCTTGGCTAAGTTACGCCGCCTTATCGCCGTCGGTTTTTATAGTGTCCGTTTTGTCGGTTACAAGGGGATATCACCAAGGACACGGCAATATGAAGCCTACGGGACTAAGTCAAATCGTCGAACAGATAGTTAAACTTGCGGTAGGGCTTTTGCTTATCAAAAACTTTGCAAAAGACGCCGAAAGCGGCGCGTTTTTCGCTTGCGTGGCAATAACGGCAAGCGAGGCGATTGCATTGATTTTTATAACTTTCGCTTTTAAGAATAAAGATTATAAAAGTCGGTTTTTGGGTAAAGAAATTTTGACCGCGGACGAAAAAAAATCGGTTACTTTTAGCGATTTAATAAGGGTAGTGTTTCCCGTAACTTTAACCTCTGTAATGTTACCGCTTTGTCGAGCAGCCGACAGTTTTTTGGTTGTTAATTTGATAAAAAAGTATTCCTTGGACGCCGTAGGGTTTTACGGGCTGTATACGGGTGCAGTCGAATCGATAGTAGGTGTACCCGTTTCGGTGTGTTACGGAATAGCCGTTTCGGGGCTTCCGCGACTTAGCAGAGATAAAAAAGGCGACGAAACGGCAAAAATATTGAGTTACACGACTATTTTAGCAGCCGCTGCTGCCGTCGCGACTTTTGTTTTTGCACCGCTTGCGATAAAGATTTTGTACGGCGGACTAACGGCAACGGAACAATCGGCTGCGATAAAACTGTTGAAAATTTCCTCTTTGTCGGTGTTTTTATTGCCGCTTGTGCAGTCAACTTCGCTCGTTTTAATAGGAAAGGACAAACTTTACCGCCCCGCGTTATCGCTTTTGATAGGGCTTGCTGTTAAAATAGCATTGACCTTTTTACTTGTAAAAAATCCGTTAATCGGCATTAGCGGAGCGGCTTTTTCCGATATTGGCTGTTATTTGGTTGCGACTTTTTTGAATTTGTTATATATTATTAAGGAAGATTTCGTAAAAAAGTCGAGCGTAGTAAAAAGTAGCGGCGTTTAATCGCAAAAAAACCGTTTAATTTTTGCCGCAAATCCGCTTTGATTTTTTAGAAAAAAAGTTTAAAGGAAGGCTTTCCTTAAAGGTGATACTTTAAGGCGTATAAAGAAATGCAACTTACGATAATAGGGCTCGGCGTACACGCGGGCGATATTTCATATTCGGCGATAGATGCGGCTAAAAAATGCGAAAAAGTAGTTTTGCGCACGGGTAATACCGAGTCCGCTAAGGTCTTAAACGATTGCGGTATAAAGTATGTCACGCTTGACTATTTATATGAAAAATCAAAAAATTTCGACACGCTTACAAAAAATATTTGTGCGGAAATTAGAAAGCTTTTAAAAACGAGCGACGTATGCTATCTTGTCGACGGCGCCGTTTCGGAAGATAATTCCGCTGCGTTTTTGATTGGCAAAATTAAAAACGTAAAGGTGTACGAAGGCGTTTCGAAAGTAGGTTACGCGCTTTCCGTTTCGGGGCTTTCGGGAAAGGGCTACACGGCGGTCTCGGCGTATTCGGTTAGTGACTTTAAAAAGTTTTCGTTACCCCTTGTCGTGTACGATTTAGACAGCCGAATTTTGGCGTCAGAATGGAAATTAAAATTGTTTTCCCTTATCGGTGAAGAACAAAAAGTCCGCCTATATGCCCGTAATCAATGTTTTTCCGTTCCGATGTACGAGATGGACGGGCTTGATGTTTACGATTATTCCACCGTTTTGGTCGTTGATGATTTACCGCTTCGAGATAAGGAACGCTTCGATTACGAAGATTTAATCGATATAGTAAAAGTTTTGCGTTCGCCAGAGGGTTGTCCTTGGGATAGGGCGCAAACGAAAAAGTCTATTTGCAAAACTTTAATCGAGGAATGTTACGAACTCGTTGACGCAGTTGAAAAAGACGATGACGATTTAATTTGCGAAGAGACGGGCGACGTTTTATTGCAAACGGCGTTTTATATCGGCTTTTTGGAGGACAATCGCGATTTAAACGGTAGCGACGTATTAACGGGAATTTGCAGAAAACTTATTACGAGACATTCCCACGTTTTCGGAAGCGATAACGCCACTAACCCCGACGAGGCGTTAAACGTTTGGAATAAAAACAAGCAGACGGAAAAAAAGTACGAAACGCCTACGGCGTATTTGAATGCAGTGCCTAAAAATTTCCCGGCGGCAATGCGTGCCGAAAAGGTCGTAAAACGTGCCAAGTATTACGACTATCCCGTCGGAAACAGAGAAGAACTTTTAGAAAAACTTAAAAAACTTTTACAAGAGTTTTCAATCGGCGATAACGACGTCGAACTTTTAAAGGGGATTTTGTTTACTGCGGTTGAACTTACGAAAACTTGCGATTTTTCCGCCGAAGATCTTCTTTCGTCGGCAACGCGCGATTTTATCGAAGAGTTTTCAAAAGTGGACGAAGCGATTTTAAATGACAAACTCGATATGAAAAACCTTGACGAAACACAGATAAAACGTTACTGCGATGAAATTAAAAAGTCTTGATATAGGTCGATTATCGACAAAAAACAACATATTTTTAGCCCCGCTTGCAGGGTTTACCGATTATGCTTTCAGAACCATTTGTTACGAGATGGGTGCAGGGCTTTGTTTTTCGGAAATGGTTTCGGCAAAAGGGCTTATATATAACAGCGAAAACACTAAGGCTCTTTTATATACGACCGACAGCGATTACATAAAAGCCGTTCAACTTTTCGGTTCTGAACCGGATATAATTTTTAAAGCCGCCACGTCCGCCGATTTGGCACCTTTCGATATAATCGATATCAATATGGGATGCCCGGTGCCTAAAGTTTTTAATAACGGCGAAGGTTCAAAACTTATGGAAAACCCTTCGCTTGCCGCAAAAATCGTAAAAGCCGCGGCGGAGTCCGGGAAGGAAGTTACCGTAAAAATGCGACTCGGTATCGAACACGATAAGTTTCTTGCCGTCGAACTTGCAAAAGCCGTTTGCGAAAGCGGCGCAAAACTGATAAGCGTTCACGGCAGATATCGCGAAGATTATTACAGCGGCGATTGCGATTACGAAAAAATCGGTCAAGTAGTTCAAGCCGTAAACGTTCCCGTTATCGCTAACGGCGGAATTTTTACCAAGGAAGACGCGGATAAATGTATGGCGGAAACGGGGGCTGCGGGCGTAATGCTCGCGCGCGGTGCTCTTAACAGACCGTGGTTGTTTTCCGAGATTTGCGGAAAGGCGGTAAAAGATAAAAAAAGTGTTATTAAACGGCATATAGACTTACTTTTGCAAAAATATCCTGATAAATACGTCGCTATAAACATGCGAAAACAAATGGCGTTATACCTTGCAGGATTAAAGGACGCAAAAAAGTATAAACTAAAAGCTTTCGAAGCGACCACGACAAAAGAACTTAAAGCCATTATAAACGAACTTAATTTGTAACCATACTTAAAAATCTTTCATAAATTTATAAGTATGAAAGATAAAATACGCGTTAGTTTCAGTCGTTCCTACACGCCTCCCGAAAGCGGTTTTTACGAAAAATCCGATTTGGTGCTTTTGGAAAGAAAAGCCTTTTCCGATATCAATTATAAAAGAGAACTCAGCGGCGTTGACGAAAAAATTTTAATGATGAGTGCTTTTTCGAAAAAGTTAAAGGCCCCTTGTTTTATCGCGCTTAAAAGCGACGATTACGGGCAAGTTAAAAAAAGCGTCGCAGTGTTTGAAAACGGTAACCTTTTAGCCATTTCGGACGCTAATTCTTGTTGTAGCGGAGAAAGCGCGACCTTTGGTTTTCGTGTTTTAAAAACGTCGGTCGGGCGCGTCGGGGTGTTGGTTTCGCGCGATATAAAAAACGTCGAAGCGGTAAAGTCGCTTTGCATGTGCGAAAGTCAACTTATAGTCAATCTTTACGCCGACGTTTACGATTTCGGGATGCAAAACCTTATATCGTCTATAAGTTATCTTTACGGCGTTCCCATAATTTCTTGCGGAACGCACGGGGTAATTGCTTGCACCGCTAACGGAAAAATCGATTTTTTCAGCGAAAGCGACAACGCTAATTTTTTGCTTTCTATGAAACGCTCCGTTAAGGAAGTTACCGTAAAAACAACGCAAAACTATTGATTAAAAATATTTATCGAAAAGGCTTTAATATTACCGAAATAAAAATTTTACTTAAGGAAGTATTGTTTATGAAACTCAACATTGTGCTTGTGGAACCTGAAATCCCTCAAAATACGGGCAACATTGCAAGAACCTGTGCCGCGACGGGCTCGACTTTACATCTCGTGCGTCCGCTCGGTTTCGAAGTATCCGATAAACAACTGAAAAGGGCAGGGCTCGATTATTGGCACCTTCTCGATATAAGGTATTACGATTCTATCGACGAACTTTTAAAGTTTTACGACGGAACTAATTTTTACTTTCTTTCTACGAAAGGCAAGGTGATTTATTCTGACGCAAAGTTTAAGGACGGCGATTACTTGGTTTTCGGTAAAGAAACCCACGGGTTAAACGAATTGCTTTTGGAAAAGTATTACGACAGCACTTTAAGAATCCCGATGATAGACGAAGCGCGTTCGCTTAATCTTTCAAACAGCGTTGCTTTGACCGTTTACGAAGCGTTAAGGCAAAACGGCTTTCAAGGGCTGCTTACCGAGGGGCAACTTACGGGCAGGAAGTGCTGAAAAATTGTTTTCGGACGATTTTCTCGACTTTGCAGTGCCGAAAATTTTTATTTAAACTAAATAAACGACGTAAATAATTAGCAGTTTTTTTGTTCTAAACAGCCTTAAAAAGGGGTGGAACAAGTAAAAACTGCTATTTTTTGTTAAAATTTTGTAAAAACGCGGTATTTTCTTAATTAGCGGAAAGTTGTTTGACTTATATCTTCGATTGTGGTAAAATAATTACGTTTGTGATAGTTTAGTGAATTGCTTTTCACTTGTTTATAAACTATCTTAACCTAACGAAAAACCTGAGCATTTTTTGCCGATACGGAGTTTATGGAAGAATTAAACAAAAAAGGCGGAACCGATACGGTTTCCGCCGACGCTAATAAAAAAGTAAAGAAAAACCGCAAGGATCGCCGCGACGGACGTTGGGTTAAAGAAGCCGATCCTATGCACAAATATATGCCTTATATTTTGCCTAATCGTGCCGATAACGAAGCGTCTTTGTGCGAAACTTTCGATATGACCGAAGTTTTAAAGTACCTTAAAGAAAAAAACGCTACTATCGAAGAAGGGGGCTTTAAGTACACCTTATTCCACGTTATAACGGCGGCGCTTACCAAAGTAATGTACTTTAGACCTAAACTTAACTACTTTATACAAGGGCATAGGCTTTACGAAAGGTACGATATTTCCTATGCGTTTACTATAAAAAAGAAGTTTGTCGATAATGCCGAAGAAGGGCTTTGCATTATCAAAGTCGGTAAACCCGGAACGATTCCCATCGATGAACTTTACGGCAAAATTAAGGAAAACGTTACAAGGATTCGTCACCACAACAAAACGGACGGAACGACCGATATTATGGCTAAACTCGTCAAAATGCCCAGATGGCTTATCCGTCTTGCCACTAAGGTGGTAAGGTTTTGGGATTATCACGGTATAACGCCAAAGTCGCTTTCTAAAGACGATCCTTATTATACGTCGGTGTTTATTTCCAATTTGGGAAGCATTAAAATGCGCGCCGATTACCACCACCTTGCTAATTACGGAACGAATTCTTTTTTCCTTATCATTAACGAAATGAAGAAAACACCCGTCTTTAACGAAGACGGCACTTACGAGATGAAAAATACGCTCGATATGGCTTTTACTATCGACGAAAGGATTGCCGACGGCGTGTATTTCGGAAATTCAATTAAACTTTTGAAAAAGGTTTTGCAAAATCCTTGGATGTTGGACAATCCTGTGGAAACCCCTATCGAAGAACTTTAATTTTAGTTAAAAACAGGGCTATAAGCCCGTTATCGCATATTTTTGCGTATATTTTTAGGAGAGTATATCATGGAAACAATGGCAAAAACGCCTTGGCTTAGTAGCTACGGCGAAGTAAAATTCAATCTCGATTATCCCGAAGGCAGTCTTGCCGAAGTCGTTCTTCAAACGGCTGAAAAGTATCCGGCACAAACGGCTTTATCGTGCATGGGCGCACATGTCAGTTACAAAAAGTTAAAACAAAAAATCTTAGAAACGGCAAAGGCTTATCAAAGTCTCGGGCTTAAACCCGGCGATAAGGTAACCGTATGTATGCCGAATCTTCCGCAGACGGTGTATTCCTTGTACGCGCTAAACTATATCGGCGTTGTCGCAAGTTTCATTCACCCGTTATCCGCCGTTGCCGAAATTTGTTTTTATTTAAACGAAGTCGGTTCCAAAACGGTTCTTACGCTCGACAGTTTTTACAACAAGTTTTTAGAAGTTCAAAAACTCGTCAAAATCGATAAAATCATTTTAACGGGCGCGGCGGAAGAACTCGGTTTCATCAAAAAGACCGCTTACAAACTTTTAAAAGGCAAAAAAGATCGCGATTTTACGGCGGAAGCAAACGTTGTTTTCTGGGAAGATCTTAAAAAGCAGTCTAAGTCTTTAAAGGATTGTACGCCGCATTTTATGAAGAAGGACGATCCCGCCGTTATACTGTTTTCGGGCGGAACAACCGGCACGACGAAAGGCATTATGCTTTCAAGCCTTAACTTCAACGCGCTCGGTAAGCAAACGGGCGTAATGTGCAACAAGCAAATTCAAGGCAAAAAGATGCTCGCCGCGATGCCGTGTTTTCACGGTTTCGGGCTCGGCGTTTGTATTCATACAATGATGCTTTGGGGCGGCGAATCCATTTTGGTTCCTAAATTCAACGTAAAAGATTACGCCCTTTTAATTAAGAAGAACAAACCTAACTACATAGCCGGCGTACCTACCCTTTACGAAGCCCTTACTCGCACGAACTATCTCGACGGCGTAAACTTGAACTTTTTGATGGGCGTTTTCTCGGGTGGCGACTCATTGCCCGTCGAACTCAAAAAGAAATTCGACAAGTACCTCGAAGATCACCACGCTACTATCAGAATCCGTGAAGGCTACGGCACGACCGAATGCGTTACGGCAAGTTGTTTGACACCTTATAATAAAGAAAAAGAAGGCTCGATCGGTCTTCCTTATCCCGACACCTATTACCAAATTTGTAAAGTCGGAACCGAAGAAGAAGTGCCTTACGGCGAAGAAGGCGAAATTTGTTTGACGGGACCTACCGTTATGTTAGGTTACTACAATAAGCCCGAAGAAAACGCCAACACGTTAAGAAAGCACGCCGACGGAAAAGTATGGTTGCATACGGGCGATTTGGGCACGATGGACGACGAAGGTTTTATATTCTTCAAACAACGTATTAAACGTATGATAATCACGAGCGGTTACAACGTTTATCCTTCGCAAATCGAAAACGTTCTCGATGCGCACGAAGCCGTTCAAATGAGTTGCGTTATCGGTGTAAGGGATACTTACAAAATGCAAAGAATCAAAGCGTTTATTACGTTGAAACCCGGGTACGAACCTTCCAAAGAACTCAAGACCGAGATTTTAAATTATTGTCGACAAAACATTGCTAAATACGCACTTCCTTACGATATCGAATTCCGCGACGAACTCCCTAAAACCTTGGTGGGTAAAGTCGCTTATACCGTATTAGAAAAAGAAGAAGACGAAAAGCAAACGAAAAAACAGCAACAATAGACTTATCTTGCTATAAAATTTGAAAAGAAAGACAATATAAAAAACACCGTTTAACGGGCTTATAGCCCGACTTACGGTGTTTTTTTGTGTTACGTTATCCCTTTAACGATTGTTTGAACATTAAGCGGGTAAGGATAAGTATCAAATAGTCGGCTAAGACAATAAGCGCGAGTATTCCGTACACGACAAAATTATCCTTTACGGGGAGCAGCGGTTGCAAATTAAAGAATCCGCTTAAAAGGGTTGTCGTAAGTAAAATTACGCACAAGGTAAGCACAAGCGTCGATATAAACGCTACGAGGATACGTCTGAACTTATCGTACGGATGACAAAGAACCGTTAAAAACGTAAGTCCGCCCAACGTAAGGGCAACCGCCGAAAGCGTTTGATAGACGTTGAAAGTCAAATTAAGGGGAGCAATGTTGTAAACAAGTTTAACGACAAGAGCGTTAAATATCAAAACGACCGCGCCGGGTACGGCGTTAAACAATATATGTGCAATAAAATTACCTTGTATACGTGCGCTGTTGGGTTGTATCGACAGGGCAACCGACGGTAGACCTATGATAAACATTTCAAGCATCAACATCATTCCGGGCGTAAAAGGGTAATGGTCCAAAGTCGCAATAGATATTACCGCAAAAGTAAAGGTGAAAATTGTTTTCATAAGGTATAGCGCGGCGGAACGTTGAATGTTGTTTATAACGCGTCTGCCTTCGCGCACGACTTGCGGTAAGGAATTGAAATTATTGTCTAATAACACAAGGTGCGCAAGGTTTCTTGCCGCGCTGCTGCCCGAAGCGACCGTAACCGAACAATCTGCTTCCTTCATTGCTAAAATGTCGTTTACGCCGTCGCCCGTCATACCGACCGTATGGTTTTTATCTTTCAAGGTCGTAATGATAAGCGCTTTTTGTTCGGGGGAAACTCTCCCGAAAACCGCATAGCGTTTGGCTGCTTTTATAACTTCTTCGTCGGACGCGCCTTGTAAATTTACGTATTTGTCGGCGTAAAGTATTCCCGCCCGTTTTGCTATCTCCGAAACGGTAAGGGGATCGTCGCCCGAAATTACCCGTATAGACACGTCGTTTTGTTGGAACCAACGTATAGTTTCGATTGCTTCGGGACGAATGTTGTCTTCTAAAACTACAAGGGCAAGCGGCTCGATGCCGTCGGGTAAAGTTTCGTCGACGGCTTCGATTTTCGACTGTCCGAAAAGCACCACGCGGCAGCCGATTTTCATTTGTTCGTCGATAAGATTGCGGATACTTTGGGGGATATCTTTCAAAATGAAGGTCGGCGCGCCTAAAACGTAAGTATTTCCGTCAAAAGTCGCCATAGCGTATTTTCGCGCCGAACTAAACGGAAGGGTGTACTTCGGTTTGACGCCGTCGTAAGAAAAATCTTTTAGGTATTCTTTAATCGCCGTAGCCGTTTGGTTTTCGTCGCCGACGGCGATTTCCATATTCAAAATGAGTTTATCGACAGAAGATTCGTCCAAACAACCGACGGGGATAACCGATTTGACTTTAAGATTTCCGTCCGTTATCGTACCCGTTTTGTCAAGGCACAAAACGTTTACCCTTGCAAGCATTTCGAGCGAATATCTGTCCTGCACGTGTGTGTTCATCGAGGCAAGTTTGATAACGCCCATCGCTAAGGACAAAGTCGTCAAAAAGAACATTCCGCACGGGATAAGTCCTATTACGACCGAGCAAGTCGATAAGATAACGTTCGGAATATCGGGCGAGCCTTGCAACGACGCGTCGTAATAGTTTACAATGCCCGAACCTATCGCGACGGGAATTATCATAATACTTATAAAGTGAATGATTTTGTTTAGTGAATATAACAGTTTGGAATCCGTTTTTTTGTAAACTTTTGCTTTTTCGGTAAGGCGTTGAACGTATGAATCTTTACCGACTTTGGTAAGCTGTACAAGACATTTTCCCGAAACTATGTAACTTCCGCTTAAAAGGTCGTCGCCCGTATTCTTTTTTAAAGGAATTGATTCGCCCGTAAGTAAAGATTCATTGACTTCGACCGAGCCTTGAACTATGATACCGTCCGCGGGGATTTGCGAGCCTACGCTAAGTTCGACTACGTCGTCAAGTACAAGATCGGAAACTGCTATTTCTAAAAACTTGCCGTTCCTCAAAGCCTTTGCCGTAGGCGCTTTTACTAAGGAAAGTCTTTCGACGGCGTGTTTGGCGCGGATTTCTTGAATAACACCGATTGTAGAGTTCGCAACGAATAGAATTACGAAAAAGAAATTGGAAAGTGCTATTTTTTGATAACTTGCAACGACAAGAAGTACGAAAAAGCAAATAAAGCACAAAAGATTAAAAAAGGTGCAAAAGTTGTCGAAAAATATCTTCGCGTAAGATTTTGAAACTTTATTTTTTACTTTGTTGGTTTGCCCGTTTGCTATGCGTTGGTTTACTTCGTCGGAAGAAAGCCCCGTTATCGGTATGTCCTTATCGGCGCAAACGGCGTCGTAAGGGTTAGGCAAAATAGGCGAATTATCGCTTTTGTTTAAATTGTTCATAGTAATCCTTAATAGAACGCTCTATTCGCGAGAGAATAAAACGTCTCGTCTGTTCTGTATAATATATTAGCGAAAGCGCGCGAAAATAATTTCGGCGGCACATTCTGCCGACTAAAGTATACCATAACGAAAAATTAAAAGCAAGTTTTTTTCGATTGCTTTTAAAAGGGATGGTTTTGTGCGGAAACCGTTTGTTTTTGGCGAAACCGTGCAAATTTTTAATATACTTTTAAGGTTTTTGCGATATACCTTGACAAGAAGTATATTAATTTGGTAAAATTAAACAAAAAAGAGGTGTGAAAATTGGAATACCGTTATAAACTTAAGGGGTTGGAAAATTTAAACGAAAAAGATTTTTCCAAACTCAAAACAAAAATTTTAAAGTCCGGCTACGTTGAAGACGTTACTTTAAACGCTGACGAAATTATTCTTTCCTGCGCACAAGGCGCCTACGAATACGACGTTTTGCAAGAACTTATCGCGTTAACGGACGAGTTTTCGATAGAAGTTGTTTTTGGCGACGAAAACGACGATAATCGACCTATAGACGGGGATGTTGAAGAAAATAGCGAATCTGTCGACGAAGAAAACGCCGAGCAAAAAGACGAACCCGTCACTGAAAAGAAAGAAAAAAACAGCCAAGAAGAATTTGATTACGACGATAAGATGTTCGCCGAAAAAAAGACTAATAAAAAGGATTTGCGTTTTCGCCTCGGCGAATTAGCCGTTTCGCTCGTTCTTTTTATCGTAAGTTTGTTTTTTGAAACGGGCGATTCGGTGTTTTCATTAAAAATGATACTTTTGATACTCAGTTTTTCGATAAGCGGCTACGACGTAGTATTTAATGCCGGCGTGGATATTTATAAAAAGAAGTTTTTTAACGGCAACCTTATCATGCTTATATCTTCGATAGCATTGATAGTTTTAGGCGAACCTAACGCCGCAACGTTGCTTATTTGGCTTTTTGCAGCCGCTAAATTCGTCGAAAGTTATTCTTTAAAGATAAATCAAGTCAAAAAGGACGATCTGTTTTACACCGGTTCCATTCCCCTTAACGTTGACGGACAGGAAACTTTGCGTAAAGATATAAAATCGGGTAATACCGTTACGGTAGGGCGCGGCGACAGAATCCCCACCGACGGCGTCATGATTTGCGACGGCGAAGTAAGTTCTTATAAAATCGATTACGACGTTAGCACCGAGCGAAAAGCGGGTGATAAAGTTTTGGCGGGCAGTATAGTTATTTCGCAGTCGATAACCTATTCGTCTACGACGGATTTCGGTTTTAGTTTTGTTGACGAAAAGAAGACCGAGTACGAAAGCACAATGGAAAACATCGACGGTGAAAAAACTAAAAAATGGTCGAAAATCGGCTTATACGCCGACTTATTGATGATTTTTGTTTCGCTTTTAACGACGTTTCTATTGCCGCTTACCGCCGATAATTATAAAACGGGATTGTTGGATTACGGTGTTACAGGCTCGGTTATTTTAGCAGTGTCGATGATAAGTTTGGCGATATCGAACGTATACGGCGTTTATAAAAATTTATATGCGGACGGGCGCAGCGCGGACTTGGATTTTAAAGATTTAACGTCGATTAAAAAACTCGGCGGTGCAAACACCTTTAAGGTAAGCGCGAAAGCACTGTGCGATTTCGACAAGGAAGTTTGTCTTAAACCCGAAACCCTCGGTGCTATTGACGAGATTACTTTTTTAGGAATTAAAAAGATTGTTACCGATTTCGATTGTCAACTTCCCGATAGCGTAAAGGATAAAATCGACTTTATCGAACCGCCCGTCAAAAAAGAAAAACAGTTTTATTTTAGCGAGAACGCAGGCGATATCAGTTACGACGGCGACGGCGTGAAAATTTTAAGTAAAGACTTATCTATGGTTCCGCTTGCTTACAGAATGGCTAAAAAGACGAAATTCGCGGCAAAATTGTCGGCGGCTTTGGCAATCGTATCAAAAGTGCTGTTGATAGCGGGTGCGTTCCTTTTAAAGGGTACAAAGTTTAATATCGCGTACCTTGCCGTAATAGGCGGCTTTGTATGTCTGTTGCAATCGCTTATTGCGCTTTTAGGCTTTACAAAAAATAAATAAGTCGGGGTTCGGTTTTTATAATCCCGGCGGTACAGAGAATATAAGTATATTTAACACAAAAGTCAATCAATATAATAAAAAACCGTGTTTCGTTTTTTCGAAGCACGGAATTTTGTTATTAAATTAAATAAAAGGATAGTTGAACGTAAAAAACGGATATTTTTTAGTGGCTATTTAAGTTCCAACGTAACTTCCAGCGCGGAAACGCCTGCAGGGGGAAGGATAAAAGTATCGCCGTTAATTTCGCTTTCGACCGGGGTAAACACGTCTACGTTTTTATAAGTTATTTCGGTCATCGGGTTGGCGGAAACGGTAAACGAGCGTATTTGTTTGATTTTTTTGCCGTCGACGTTAAATTTTAATGTTTTTTCCTCTTTAAACGATGTATTTACGGCGTGGACGTAGACCGTTTTTTCGTCTTCCGATACGCTTGCGGTTAAATCTACGCCGTCGACTTCTTTCGGCGATTCGATTGCGTATTTGCCGATATGATGACGGAATAAAGACATTACGGTGCCGACGGGCTGTAAGTAGGCTTCGCCCCAATAGTCGGGCGTGCATAGCATAAGCGCGTTTACTTGCCAGCGGTTGCCGAAAAAGTCGGCAAGCGTCGCAATATCCAAAATATCGGTGGCGCGCTCTAAGACGTTTGCACAGCGTGCGTAAGAAACTCCTGCGCCCCAAGTCGACAAAACGTCGCAACGGTCGCGCCCGTCCAACATATAATGACCTTCCGTCATTGCCAAACGCTTACCGAAAGGCTTTACTTGTTCACGCATGTCTTCGATACGTTGTTCGAGAAGTTTATGGGTATTCATCAAATGCTTCCAAGTGTTTTCCGGGTTTAGCCTATACTCGGCGTCGTTTAACGGACAATCGGGTAAGCCCGAATCGCTAAAATGATAGTGGAAGGCGATGTAATCTATTTCGTCGCCGGCGACCTCGCACATGCGCTTTGACCAACCGCTGTCGCCCCAACCGATTAATTTAATGCTCGGATCGACCGCACGCATAGCTTTTGCGAATTCTAAAGTCTTTTTAGCGGCTGTTTCCGCGTCGAAACCGCGTTTATCGTAAGAAGTTTCGTTTCCGATCTGCCAATAACGAACGTTGTACGGCGTTTTTATTCCGTGCGAAAGACGTAATTTGTTATTCGGGTTGTTGCAATAATCAACCCATTCCGCCGCTTCCGAGGCAGTGCCTAATCTGTTCATTCCTTTTTTCGGGTACGCCCAATGCATGCGCCCGTCGGATTCCATATTTACGACAAAAAGCGCTTCGGAATTCGCAACTTTGCATAGGTCGATGACTTCGTGCGTTCCGACCATATTACTATACGTACCGTCCCAACAAAGGTTAAGCATTGGTTTTCTTTTTTCTTGCGGACCAATCGCTTCTTGCCAATGGTAATAGGAAGCAAAACAACCGCCCCAGCGTATCATCGTGGGGGCAAGTTCCTTAACTTTATTCAGTAATTTCGGACGCCAACAGTCGTTTACAAAGTCCCAGCCGGCATCTACGGACGAATCCGACGTTCCCAATGGTTCGGCAAACTGCATGTAAATGTAGGGCGAAATAGAATGCTTCTTCTTGACGTTAATATCTATATTTACGGTCACGATAATTGCTCCTTATGCGGTAATATCTAAAAAGCATGTCGAAAGCCAAGGGCTTAAGCGCGAAATGTTTTACTTTTTATAAAAAACAGTCGAGGCAATCGGCACTACGATAATATTATACTTGATGCTTTATACCGTTGTCAAGGAAATTTGGCTCTATGTCAAATGTTGGGGTGGGGTTTGTAAGCAAAAGAGGAAAATAGT